>CAVQPP010000054.1:0-12078 GCA_963714445.1 uncultured Actinomycetota bacterium | reverse complement strand
GTTATACCTGAACCAGTTACGTATTGCTGCCGACGCGGCGGACTCGGAGACGGTCGCCCGGCTGCTGCGCCGTGAGCCGCACTCGGTGCTGGTCTCGGCCCGCACCGGCGAGGGCATCGACAAGTTGCTCGCCGCGATCGACGAGGACCTGCCGCGCCCGGCCATCGAGGTCGACGCGCTGGTGCCGTACGGCCGCGGGGACCTGATCGCGCGGGTGCACTCGACGGGCGAACTGCTCAGCGAGACGCACCTCGAATCGGGCACCCGGATCGTCGCACGAGTGGACGCCGTTCTCGCCGCCGCGCTGGGTGAGTTCGCGGCGCTCTGAAGCTCTAACTCGCTCTGAACAGCGTCTAGTAACACGATCGAGCGCCCGGATGGATTCGCCCATCCGGGCGCTCGTCTACTGATCGGACTACTCACTCTAAGTGGCGACGCCAGGTTGACTGAGTGATGAGCGGTAAGTAAGGGTTGCCTCACAACGATCTTTGACGGGCCGTCAGTGAGGTGACCGTGAGTACCGTCACTTCGAGCACGGCTGCCGGCAGCGTCGGCACTGAGATCGAGGACGAGTTCACCCGGACGCTGTGCAGCATCCTGCCGTCTGACCTGGCGAAAGGCGCGCGCATCCGCGTCTGCGGACCGTCCGGCGCCGACCCGGTCGAGGCAGCACTCAAGCTCGCTCGGGCGGCGACCGGCAACACCGGCGTCATCGCATTCACCGGCGCTCACCAGGAATTGACGGCCACTCGGCTGCCCTTCCCGCAGGACTATCGGTGCCCTTACGGCGCCGGCGGTATCGCGGGAGTGCGCATCGCGATCGAACAGCTGCGACGCCTGCTGGCCGATCCCGGCACCGCTCCGGCCGCCGCGCTCGTCGTCGAGCCCGTACAAGGCGATGGCGGCGTCATCCCAGCGCCGGACGAGTGGCTGCGCGCCGTACGTGCCGAAACCGCCAAGCACGGCATCCTGCTGATCGCCGACGAATCGCAGACCGGCCTCGGCCGCACCGGCGAGCTGTGGGGCGTGGACCATGCTGGCATCGCACCGGACGTCATGGTGCTGCCGAAAGCCATCGACGGCGATCTGCCGCTTTCCGTCATCGCCTGCCGTGCCGAACTCGACCAATGCGTCGAGGGGACGCAGGCATCCGCGAGCCGTGGCCGGCGACTCGCGATGGCCGCTGGCATCGCGGCGGTCAACAACATCCTCGAACACGATCTCGTCACTTGCGCCCGCAAGATCGGCGAGCGGATGCGCGCCGCGTTCGAGGACGCCGCGCGGGAGTTGCCCGCGATCGGCGACGTGCGTGGACTTGGCCTGATGCTCGGCATCGAGTTGGTCGATCCGGACGGCGCCGTGGACGCGCTCGGCGCACGTGCCGCCGCCCCCGCGCTCGCGCGCAAGGCGCATGCTGCCGCGCAGGAGCGTGGGCTATTCGTCGAACTCGGCGGACGACGCAGTGCCGTGCTGCGTCTGCTGCCGCCGCTCACCATCACCGATGCTGAGGCCGACGAACTCGTCGCGATCCTGCTCGACGCAATCGTCGCCGCGCAGGAGCAGATGCCGCGCCTGTGCGCGAAGAGCGAGAGCCAGGGCCAGCAATCCCCTGCGGCGCGGATCGACCGCAGATGACGGAACTGGCCACACCCGCGCGCGCCGACCGGCCGCTGCCCGCCGGCGGCCCGGTCGAAGTGGCCGCGCGGGTGCGCGCCGCGCTCGGTCCGGTGCTGCCCGAAGTCGGCCGCGGCGAGACGGCCTTCGACGAACTCGCCGCGCTCGTCGTCGCAGAGACCGTACACGCACGCCATCCGCACACCGTCGCGCATCTGCACTGCCCGACGCTGCCGGTCGCCGTGACCGCAGATGCCCTGATGGCCGCCCTCAATCCGTCGATGGACTCGTGGGACCAGTCGGGCGCGCCGAGCGTCATCGAGGACGAACTCATCGGCGCGCTCGCAAAGCTCTGCTTCGGCGGCATGGCATCGCTGCCCGGCGGCACGGTCACCACCGGCGGCAGCGAGTCGAATCTCATGGCTCTGCTGTTCGCGCGTGACGAGGCGATCCGCCGCGCCTTCGACACCGATCCGGCCGAGGACGGCATCCCCGGCTACGCGGCCGGACGGTTGCGCATCCTCTGCTCGGCGGTCGCGCACTTCTCGCTCAGCCGCGCCGCCTCGCAGCTCGGCCTCGGCGAACGCGCCATCGTACCCGTCCCAGTCGGCGAGGATCACCGCATCGACGTGCAGTCCCTCGAACGCGTCGCGGCACGTCTCACCGACGACCGCGACATCGTCGTGGCCGTAGTCGCCACCGCGGGGACTACCGACGTCGGCGCGATCGATCCGCTCGCCGGCTGCGCCCGAGTCGCGCACAAATACGGGGCCTGGTTCCACGTGGATGCCGCGTACGGCGGCGCGCTGCTGTTCTCCGACGCGCGTCAACCGCTACTCGCAGGCATCGAGCAGGCCGACTCGGTGACCCTTGACCTGCACAAATTCGGCTGGCAGCCGATCCCGGCCGGGATTCTGCTGTGCCGCGAGCAGTCGGCCTTCGGGCCGCTGACGCGCCGCGTCGCGTACCTCTCAGCTCTCGACGACGAGCGCGCCGGTTACCCGAACCTGCTGGACCGCTCGCTGCGTACCACGCGTCGCGCTGACGCGGTAAAGATCGTCGCCACCTTCCAGACACTTGGCCGCACCGGCCTCGCCGCGTTGATCGAGCGCTGCTTCGACCTGGCCGCGCACGCGGCGGACCGGCTGCGTTCGCATCCTGACTTCGAACTCGTCCGCGAGCCCACGCTGACCACGGTGCTGTTCCGCTACCGCGCACGGTTCGGCGACCCGGACCGCGTCAACGCCGCGCTGCGCCGCAGGCTGCTGGCCGAGGGCACCGCGATCATCGGGCGCACCGAGCTGCCCGGACCCGACGGCAAGCCGGCCGGGCCGGGCTGCGTGCGGCTCAAGCTCACCCTGGTCAACCCGGAGACCACCACCGGCGACCTCGACCGGCTGCTCGACCTGATCGCGGCCGCCGGGGCGAGCGAGGACCAGCCCAGCTGAGAGGACATGCCCATGATTCCGACCAGTGAGTTGGCGCCGCCGCAGGACTCGAACTCCGCGTCTAAGACCACTGCGTCTGCCACCGTGCCCAAGACACCCGCGCAGAGAACGAACCCGGCGTGGGAGGCCGCGTCACGGGATGCCGCCGACCGGCTCGCCGTCGAGGCGCTGTTGCGCTGCTGGATCGTCGAGCGGCAGGTCCCCCGCCCGGACGGCGACGCCCTCGAAGTCGAGGTCGGTGGCAGCGTGCTGCGAATCCCGGTCGAGTACTGGTCGCCGACCGGAATGCACCGCCTCGCCGCGCCCCGAGACAGCCTCGGTTCCGTTGACGTCGACGATGTCGCGCGACTGCTCGGTGAGGCGGCCGGCGCGACCGGGGAATGCCTCGGAAAGCTCGTCCAGCGCGCCGTGGAGTCGTCGGCACGCATCGCCGCGCACGTGGCGGCGCACGCGGCCGGACCGGCCGTCACGGACCCGGAGACGCCTTCGCAGAGCACGCCTTTCCTCACCGCCGAACAGGGCCTGATCGCCGGTCACCCGCTGCACCCGACGCCCAAGAGCCGCGACGCGTTGAGCGACGACGACGCCGCGCGCTACTCCCCGGAGCTGCGCGGCTCGTTCCCGCTGCACTGGTTCGCCGTCGCGCCGCACCTCGCCGCGCACGAGAGTGAACTCGGCCCCAGCGCACCCGATCTCGCCACGTTTCTCAGCGGCCTGACGCCCGACGGCCGCGTCCTGGTGCCCGCACATCCCTGGCAGGCGCAGGACCTGCTGCGACGCCCCGAGATTCGAAAGCTGATCGACGCGGGCGACCTCCAGCACCTCGGCGAGGCCGGCCCGCACTGGTACCCGACCTCATCGCTGCGCACCGTCTACCGCCCGGACCGGCCGGTGATGCTCAAGCTTTCGCTCGGCCTGCGCATCACCAACTCGCGCCGCGAGAACCTGCGCAAGGAGCTGCTACGCGGCGTCGAGGCGCACCGCCTGCTCTCGGGGGAACTCGGCACCCAACTGCTCACCGCGCATCCCGGCTTCCGCGTTCTCACCGACGCCGGATACCTCGCCGTGGACGGCGTCACAGGGCTCGACGTCTCGTTCCGGCACTCGCCGTTCCAGCCGACTGACCACGTGTACTGCGTCGCCGCGCTCACCGACCTCGGTCGCGGCGCCGTCGCGTCCGACGGTCATCCGCACGAACTGGCCATTCACCTGCTCAGCCTTGCTGCTGTCGAACAACGGCCGGTCCGCGCCGTGGCGCTGGAATGGTTCGCCCGCTACGTGATGAACCTCATCACGCCGCTGCTCTGGCTCGACGCGGAGCACGGAGTCACCCTCGAGGCGCACCAGCAGAACACGCTGATCCAGCTCGACGCCTCCGGATACCCCGGCGCCGGCTGGTACCGCGACAATCAGGGCTTTTACTACCGCGAATCGCGCGTCGAACACCTCGAAGCGATCAGCGGGATCCCGGCGCTAGGCCAGGCCAGCGAGACCATCGTGGCCGACGACGTCGTCACCGAGCGCCTGCTCTACTACGTCGGCATCAACAACCTGATGGGCATGGTCGGCGCGCTGGGCTGCGCCCGGATCGCATCAGAACGCGAACTGCTCGGACTCGCCGCCGAACTGCTCGGCCCGCTGCGCGGCCACCGCCCCGTGGACCTGCTGCTCGGCGCGGAATCGTTGCGCCGCAAGGCGAATCTGCTCACGCGCGCCGCAGACCTCGACGAACTCGTCGGCGACCTGGCGACGCAATCCGTCTACGTCGAGATCGCCAATCCGTTCTCAGCACTCAATCGTCAGACAACGCTCACCGCAGTGGAGAACACAGAGGGGGAGAACTCCGCATGACCAGCCTGCTCGCCGCCCCGACTTGGTGGGATCTGGCCACACCCGCCGGTCGCTTCACGCTCAGCCCCGTCAAGCCCGACAAGGACTTGCCGATCATCAGCCGCTGGATGAACGACCCGGCCGTCGCGCGTTACTGGGAGTTGGACGGCCCGATCGAACGCACCGCGGATCGCGTCGCCGAGCAGCGCGTCCTCCCGCACACCGAGCCGTACCTCGCGCGCCTGGCCGGCCGTCCGATCGGGTACTGGGAGATCTACCGCGCCGCCGAGGATCGTCTAGCCGCGTACTACCAGGCTCGGCCAGATGACGTTGGTATCCACCTCCTGATCGGCGAGCCCGATCTACGCGGCCTCGGCCTCGGCGCGCTGCTCCTGACAGCCCTCTGCGACGCGATCCAAGACGACCTGCGCTGCCGCGTCGTCGCGGAGCCCGACGAACGCAATGCCGCCTCCGTGCGCGCCTTCCTAGCCGCGGGTTTCACCACCGCCGGCACCATCACGCTGCCCGAGAAGCGCGCGACGCTCGTCATTCGGGAGTTCTCGAATGCACCCTGACAGCCACGGCGCCCCGGCTTTCGACGACACCGTGTACGACCTCGTAGGCGTCGGAATCGGTCCGTTCAACCTCTCCCTCGCCGCCCTCGCCGAGCCCGTCCCCGGTCTGCGCACGCTGTTCCTCGACGAGAATCCGCACTACTCGTGGCACCCCGGCATCATGGTCGACGGCGCTGCTCTCCAAGTGCCGTACCTTGCCGACCTGGTCACGCTGGTCGACCCCACCAACCGGCACAGCTACCTCGCGTACCTGCGCGCGACCGGCAGGTTGTTCGAGTTCTACTTCGCCGAGCGCTCTCACGTCCCGCGCCGCGAATACGAGGCCTACTGCCGCGCCGTCGCCGAGGCGCTACCGAACTGCCGCTTCGACTCCCGCGTCACCACTGTTCAGCACGCCACGCTGCCGACCGGCGAGGACGGCTTCGTCGTCTTCTGGACCGGCTCCGACGGCGCGCGACGCACCGCGCTGACCGCCAACCTCGTGCTCGGCATCGGCACCGAGCCGGTGGCCCCCGCCGCGCTCGCCCCGCTTTGCCGCGAAGCCGGACCGCTGGTCAGCCACAGCGCGCACTACATGGATCAGCTCGACTGGATCCACAACGCGGCGGACGTGACCGTGCTCGGCTCCGGACAGTCCGGCGCTGAGATCGTGCTCGACCTGCTGCGCGCCTGGCATCGTCCCGGCCGCCGACTGCGTTGGCTGACTCGCTCCGCAGCGTTCGAGCCGATGGAGTACTCCAAGCTGGGGCTCGAACACTTCACCCCCGACTACACCGACCACTTCCACCGCCTCGCGGTCGCCGAACGTGCCGCGCTGCTCGCGGGTCAGGGCCGCCTCTACAAGGCGGTCTCGACGGAGACCCTCGCCGCCATCCGCGAGGAACTGGACTCGCGCTCGTTCACGCACGGCATCACGGCCACTGGCGTCACGCTGATGCCTAACGTTGAGGCGGTCAACGGCTACTGCGTCGGTGAACGCGTCGCGGTTGTGCTTAGGCATCGCAGCACTGGCGAGCCGATGACGGTCCACACCGAACGACTCGTACTCGCCACCGGCTATGCACCGCGCAAGCCCGACTGCCTTACGTCGATCGACGCATACATCCAGCGCGACGAGTATGGCCGGTTCGCCGTCGACCGCGACCATCGCGTCGTCTTGACCGGTACGCGCGCCGGACTGTTCGTCCAGAACGCCGAAATGCACACGCACGGCGTCGGTACGCCCGACCTCGGCCTTGGCGCGTACCGCGCCGCCACCATCCTCAACGCCGTAACCGGACGACCGGTCTACCCGTTGCCCAGCCGTACCGCGCATACCGCGTTCGCCCCGGAGGTGGCCGCCGCCGCCGACCTCGGCATCGTCCTGACCCCAGAGGATCCCGGTAATGAGCAGCAACGAAGCCAGCACGACCGCTGGGAGCCCGACCAGCTTCGCCCCGCCCGAATCCACGGGCCCCGGCTCGTCAACGCGGGCAACGCAGCCAACGCAGGCCCACGCCACGCCGCACCCGACGCCGGCGCCACCTGGGACCACGGCGTCGTCCACGACTACAACGCCACCTGGAATCCCGGCGCAGTCTCCGCCTACTGACCCCGAGCTGCGCTGGCGGCACGCCGGACGCGCCCTGCTGGCCAAGACGATCGCCGAACTCGCCTACGAGGACCTGCTGCGCCCGGTCCCGCGGGAGGACGGCTGGCACGCGCTCACGCTGGACGGTCGCGGCGGCCAGCAGATCGAATACCGGTTCCTCGCCGACCGGGGCGCGTACGGGTCCTGGTTCGTCGACCCCGGCTCGGTCCGCCGCGCCGGACACCCGGCCGCCGATCCGCTGGCGTTCGTCGCCGACGCCGGCCCGACCCTCGGCCTGCCCGGCGAAACCGCCGGCCACCTCGTGCGCGAAATGGCCGCGACGCTCGCCGCCGACGCGCAGATCCTGGCGACTGACTCGCTGACCGCCGCAGAGCTAGCCGACCTCGACTATGCAGAGCTCGAAGGCCACCAGACCGGACACCCGTGGATCGTCTTCAACAAGGGCCGCGTCGGCTTCTCAGCCGCTGACACGCTGCGGTACGCACCCGAGGCGCGTCAGCCAGTCCGGCTGCCCTGGATCGCAGTACGCGACGACTTGGCGCGTTACGAGGCCGTCCCCGGCCTTACCGCTCGCCGCCTCTACACCGAGGAGCTGTCACCCGCCGCCCGCGTGCGTTTCGGCGCGGAGCTAATCCGGCACAGCTGCAACCCGGCGCGGTACTGGTGGCTGCCGATCCATCCCTGGCAGTGGGATGAAATGATCCAGCCGCTCTACGCGGCTGAAATCGCGGCCTCCCGCATGGTCTACCTCGGCGAGGGCGACGACTCGTACCTGCCGCAGCAATCGATCCGGACGTTCAGCAACATCACCGTGCCGCACCGACGGCACGTGAAGCTGCCCCTGTCCGTCCTGAACACGATGGTCTGGCGCGGCCTGCCCACCGACCGCACCCTCGCCGCCCCGGCCGTGACCAGCTGGCTCCAGAACGTCGCCGCGAACGATCCCTTCCTCTCCGACACCTGCAAGGTCATCCTGCTTGGCGAGGTCGCGTCGGTCACCGTCGGCCATCCCGTTCTCGACCGCATCGACGCCGTCCCGTACCAGTACCGCGAGCTGCTCGGCGCGATCTGGCGCGAGCCGCTTCCGGCCGCACTGCATCACGGAGAGCGGGCACGCACGCTCGCCTCGCTGCTCTCATTCGGCGCGGACGGCCGACCGCTCGCCGCGGAACTCGTCGCCCGCTCCGGCCTCGAACCGGCCGCCTGGCTCGACCGGCTGTTCGGCGCGTTGCTGCCCCCGCTGCTGCGGTTCCTTTACGTACACGGCACGGTCTTCTCACCGCACGGTGAGAACGCAGTCGTGGTCTTCGACGAGCAGGACGTACCGACCCGACTCGCGGTCAAGGACTTCGTCGACGACGTCAACCTTTCGGCAGCCGATCTCCCCGAGCTTGCCGACCTTCCCGAGCAAGTCGCGGAAATCCTGCTGCGCGAGAAGCCGGACTACCTCTGCCAGTTCCTGCACAGTGGCCTGTTCATCGGCGTCTTCCGATACCTCGCGCGCATTTTCGAGCGGCACCTCGACGTCCCCTCCGCGGACTTCTGGTCGGCCGTCCGGACCGTAATCCGCGCGTACCAAGATCAGTTCCCAGAGCACGCCGATCGCTACGAGCTGTTCGATCTGACCACCCCTCAGATCGGCCGGCTGTGCCTGAACCGCAACCGGCTGCTGCTCGACGGCTACCGCGACCGCGCCGACCGACCGCACGTCGAGGCGCACGGCGTTGTCCCGAATCCGCTCGCGCCGAGCCAGGTCGAGGCCGACTCGTCTCAGTGAAAGCCGGTCATGACTGTCGGCTGGGCCACGTACCCTAGTGGCCCATGGGCAAGCCTGATCTCGAAACCTTACTTGGCGTCGCGGTTGCCGCGGTCGGCGGCGAACCTCGGTCGGGACAGGTCGAGATGGCCCAAGCGGTGCGGCAAGCGCTGTCGGAGGGCGATCCGCTGCTCGTCCAAGCCGGCACCGGCACCGGAAAGTCATTGGCTTACCTCGTGCCCGCGATCGCGCACTGCCTCGAGCGGCAGAACCGCAAGGTGATCGTGGCCACCGCGACGCTGGCGCTGCAACGTCAGCTGGTCGCGCACGACCTGCCGCTGATCGCCGAGGCGCTGACGCCGACGCTCGGTCGTGCCCCCGAGTTCGCGCTGCTCAAGGGACGCAGCAACTACGTGTGCAGACACAAAATCGACGGCGGCGCGGACGAGGAGGGTGAGGAAGCCCTCTTCGACACTTCCTCCGTCTCGGAGCTCGGCCGGCAGATCATGCGCGTGCGCGAGTGGGCGGACGAGACGGACACCGGCGACCGCGACGACCTCGCGCCCGGCGTCAGCGACCGAGTCTGGAGCATGGTCTCGGTCAGCGCCCGCGAGTGCCTTACCGCGTCCAAGTGCCCGTTCGGCGCCGAGTGCTTCGCCGAGATGGCCCGCGAGCACGCGCGCGAGGCGGACGTGATCGTCACGAACCACGCGCTGCTGTCCATCGCCACGTTCGACAGCGACGTCCAAGTCCTGCCCGAGCATGACGCCGTGGTCATCGACGAGGCGCACGAGCTGGTCTCCCGGGCCACCGGCGCGAACTCAGGCGAGCTGACTGGAGGCATGGCCGACCGCGCCGTGCGCCGCATCCGAAAGCACGTCGACGAAAAGACTCACCTCGTCTTCGAACAAGCGGCAGAGCTGTTCCGCGAGATGCTCGAGACCGCCGACGCGCGCCGCTATCCGCACCTTCCGGAGGACGTCGCCGAGGCGCTGACCGCCTTGCGTGACGCGTCCCGGCTGACCATCAGCGCGCTGACCAAGAGCCGTGAGAAGGGCGCTCCCGCGCAGGCGGCCAACGGAACGGAAAGCACCGAGGGATCGCGCCGCCAAGCCCAAGCAGCCATCGAGCAGATCTTCGAACTATCCGACCGGATGCTGCTCACGTCCGTCGATGACGTGATCTGGCTGGACCGTGGCGACCGCTTCGCCTCGCTGCACATCGCGCCGCTCTCCGTCGCGCAGCAGCTACGCCACCGCCTTTTCGCGCGCACCCACGCAGTGCTTACGTCGGCGACGCTCAAGCTAGGCGGCGACTTCGACGGCGTGGCCCGCTCCGTCGGCCTGTACCCGGAAGAGCGCGCCGACCGCCTCCCGGCCCCTCGTTCGGCTCTCGAAGCCGAAACGTCCGCCGAGAACGCAGCCGAGGCGCAGCCAGACTCCGACGCCGATCAGGACTCGACCGAGAACTCCGACACCGATGCCGACAACGCGACCGATCACCCGATCCGCTGGAACGCTCTCGACGTCGGCTCGCCCTTCGACTATCCGAAGCAAGGCATTCTCTACATCGCCAAGCACCTGGACCCGCCCGGACGGGACGGCATCCGCCCTGACCAACTCGATGAACTGGCTGGCCTAATCGAGGCGGCTGGCGGTCGCACGCTCGGCCTGTTCTCGTCGCTGCGCGGCGCTCAGGCTGCCGCCGCGGCGATCGCCGAACGGCTCAGCTACACGGTGCTGTGTCAGGGCGAGGACTCGCTGCCACAGCTGATCCGCCGCTTCGGTGAGAACCCGCGCACGTGCCTGTTCGGCACGCTCTCGCTCTGGCAGGGCGTGAACGTCCCCGGACCGTCGTGTCAGCTGGTGGTGATCGACCGGATCCCTTTTCCGCGCCCGGACGATCCGCTCGCCGCCGCGCGTCAGGAGGCGGTGGCCCGCAATGGTGGAAACGGCTTCATGGCCGTCGCCGCGACGCACGCCGCCTTGCTACTCGCTCAGGGCGCCGGGCGCCTCATCCGCGCCGCCGGTGACCGTGGCGCCGTGGCGATCCTCGACTCCCGCCTCGCCACCGCTCGCTACGCGAGCTTCCTACGTGCCTCGCTGCCGCCGTTCTGGCCCACCGACGACCCGAAGCTAGTGCGCGCCGCCCTCCGCCGCCTGGACGCCGAATCCCCCTGATTCGCCCCAAGCGGCGTGCCGTTGAACGTCGCTGAAAGCGCCGCGAAAGAACAGCAAATCGGAGAGACGGCCGACCCCTCCGCCTCTCCGACACCAACCGCTAGAGCCCGCCTACGGCTCTACGGCTACCGCGCTACAGCCTGCGCATCACCGCGACGACACGCCCGAGGATCGACGCCTCGTCGCCCGGAATCGGGTCGTACGCGGCGTTGCGCGGCATCAGCCAGACGTGCCGACCGCTCGGCGTGTTCTGCAGCTTGAGCTGCTTGATCGTCGCCTCACCGTCGATCATCGCCGCGACGATCTCGCCGGACTCCGCCGTCGGCTGCTGACGCACCACGACCGTGTCGCCGTCCCAGATCGCCGCGTCGACCATCGAATCCCCGACGACGGTCAGCGCGAACAGGGTGCCGTCGCCGACCAGGTCGCGCGGCATCGGGATCAGCTCTTCGATCTCCTCCTGCGCCAGGATCGGGCCACCGGCGGCGATCCGGCCGACCAAGGGCACGTACTCGGTCGCGCCGACCGAGCCGCCCATCGGCAGCACCCGGCCCGCCGTCTCCGTCTCCTCCTCGGCCACCGGCTGCGCCGGGGCAGGGGCCGCGGTGGGCGACTGCTGAGCCATCCGCGCGCGCCAAGCCTGGACAGCCCCTACGGCGGAGACGTCATCTCCTCGGTTGCACCACAATCTCCACGCGCCGGTTCTGCGCGCGGCCCTCGATGAACACGTTGTCGGACACCGGGTCGTCGGGTCCCCCGCCGCGGGGAGGTCGCGAGGTCCGGGGGCAGCCCCTTGCCGACGAGGTAATCGCGCACCGACTGCGCGCGCATCTGCGAGAGCGCGACGTTGTTCTCGCGCGTGCCGACCGAGTCCGGTGTACCCGTAGACGACAATCGGCTGCTCCTTGCCCTTCAGCGCCTCGGCAATCTGGTCGAGCTTGGCCATCGCGGCGGGCTTCGAATCCCACTTGGCCGTTCTTGAAGAGGACCTCGCTCTGGAGCGTAATCGCCCATGCCGCGATCATCCATCCTTGACGGTCGCAATCTTCGTGATGGTGTCGCGCGCGTCTTTGAGCTTTTCTCG
>CAVQPP010000053.1:0-13802 GCA_963714445.1 uncultured Actinomycetota bacterium | reverse complement strand
CGAGATCTCCGAACGAACCTCGATGGACGGTCATGGCCGCATGTCCTGCGGGCAATGCCGATGCCACCACGCGGCCGGTCAGCGGGCATGGCTTGTCGAGCAGTACGCCGACTTCCACGTGGGGTACGTCGTCGAGGTAGAGCATGATGTTGCGGCATCCTCGGTTGATCCCGCTCGCGCGCAGGCAGGTCCACACTTCACCGCTGAGTTGCCCCCATAGCGACGGGAATTCCTGCCAAGTCGTGGTGGCGGCGACGACGGCCGTCGGGCGGCGTTCGGCCTCGATGAGGCTCACCTCGTAGTCCACGTGGCCATTATCAGCCTGTCGATGGTTCGCCGGCGAGTACTCGGCGGGAGAGGTGGTCGGCTTGGCGCGTCGTCTCCGGCAGGCGGTAGGTGGGGGCGAGTGCGAGCGTGAGGTCTGTGGCCGTGTCTAGGTCGATGCGGTGGCCGGTGGAGATGAAGACCGGGGCGGTCCGTGAGTACGCCTAGGTTGCACGCTAGACCGAATCGGCGTGGGTGCGCGAGGCCGTAACCGTCGCAGACGATGACGTCGGGGTCAGCCGTCAGTGCGGCTAGCGCGTCTAGCAGTGCGGGGATCTCGCGGAACGCCAGCAATCCGGGGATGTATGGGAACTCGACTGGACGCACTGCAGTGGCGGTTTCGACGACGCGCAGGGTCGGCAGCTCCAGGACTACTGCTGCGCCGACGACGATGCTTTCGTCTTTCGCGTACGAGACGTCGACGCCTGCGATTAGGCGGACGTCGGCTGCGGTAATGCAGTCGGCGCGCACTTGGGGGCGCAGGCGGGATTGCTCGGCTAGGGCGGTGGCCTCGTCGGTGGGCCAAGTGGCGAGTATGCCGGGCGGGATGGAGTTAGATGATCTGACAGTCGATCCGGCGGGCTAACTGGGGTTGAGGATGCGAAGCAGGCGGCGCGCTTCGACGGCGACGCGCGTTGGCTTTGCTAGTGCGGCGAGCGCGGTTAGCTCGGGGACGTCCTCGTGCAGGTCGGCCGTTTTCGCGCAATCGGCGGCTAGGACCAGGAGGTCTGCTAGTCCGATGATTTCGGGTTGCGGTGCTAGGGCGAGCAAGGCGCCAGCTACCACGGCGAAGACTTCGCGGCGTGCGCCGGCTTGCGCGGCTGCGTCTAGCGAGAAGAGCAGGCGGTCCGGCTTGACCATCGCGCCCGCCCACAGTTCGCCACACAGCGCGCCGAGTGCTCGGGCGTCTAGGAGCCGTCGGGCGGCCAGGGTGATCATCGCGTCTACGGCGGCGGTGCGGTTTTGGGCACGTGCGGCCGCCATGCCGTACGCCAGCGCCAGGTGGGTGACTGCGCCTGGTAGGCCGGCGGTTGTGGCGAGTAGCGGTAGGAGTGCGTTGCGACCGCTGTCTGTTTCCTTCGTCTGCTGATAGAGCAGCGGGACGGCGTGCGCGGCGATGATTTCGGGGTGGTGGGGGAGCAGTGAGGGCCAGAGGGCGAGAGCTGGTGTTGGGGGCGGTGGTGCTTGCGCGGTCGATTGTTTGCGAGTGAAGAGGTCTGCGTTGTCGGGGTCGGGCAGGCGGGACAGGACGGTGATCGGCGACGGCGGGCGGTCTGGGGCGGCGATCAGTTCGTGGAACGGGGAGAAGCGTGGCGCAATGCGGGGCACCCGGGCTTCAGCGCGGCGGATGACGAAGCGGTCGAAGACTGGCAGTGCGCCCTCGCCCCAGGCGAAGAGGGCGGCTAGTTCCTTGCCGGCTGGCGTCGCTAGCAGCGGGGAGCCGGCGAGGATGTCTTGGGCCTCTTCGATGGGGACCCGCAGCAGCGCTGCTTCTAGGTCGCAGGGGAGCGGCGCGGCGTGTGAGCGTTCGTAGCGTTCTAGGCGCAAGCGCAGGACGTCGGGATCGATCGCTCCGCAGCCGCGTGTCGGCGTGGAGAGGACGCAGGGAATGCGTACGCGTCCCAGGTTCTCGACGAGTTCGTATACGCGGTAAAGGACTGCGCGGTCGGGCGCGGGGGTTGAAGGTGCGTCGGTGGCGTATAGGTCCTGCATCACGGCTACGGTGCGGCGGTCCTCGCCGAGGAGGGCGTAGAGCAGGCAACGTAGCGCGCCGCCTACCTCGCGTTGGTCCCAGGACAGGAAGTCCTCGGGCGGGTAGCGGTGCGCGAGCGGTTCGAGGACTTCGGCGAGGCTTTGCGCGTCGCGTTCGTATTCGGCTACTGCGGTGTCGAGGATGTTCTCGACGGTCCGTGTGTCGGCGGCGGTCGTGGGGTCGGCTAGCACGAGCGCGAAGAGTTCGACTAGTTCCGCGGCTGAGTTGAGTGGCTTTGGCGGCTCGGGGGCGTGGTAGGCGGGGAGCAGCGAGGCTGGGGTTTGGGCTGAGGAGAGGATGCCGCCTGCATCTCCGCCTAAGATGCGCAGGGCCTCGTCGCGTAGGACGGTGTCCAGTTCGCGGGCTGCCGCGTGTAGTTCGGCGACCTCTTTGAGCGGGAGATGTCGTACGTGCCGCATCACTAGGCGCAGCGCGCGCTCCTGGACCGTCACGGCGGGGTGTGCGAACGCTGCGGCGGCCGCGCGTAGCAGTGCCGGTGCGGCGCCGCGGTCTCTGTGTACTGCGGCTTCGATCCAGGACAGCTGTACGTTGACTAGGCTCGTCTCGGGGCGGGTCAGTACGGCCTTGGAGACCTCGGCGATGGTGACCGAGCCCAGGCGTCCGGCGGCGTCAAGGTTCTTGAGGGCGATCTGCGCTAGACGCGCGGAGGGCGTTGCGCCGCGCGCGGCTAGCGCGACGAACGTCGCTAGGCGGGAGGCGATCTCGTCCTCGTCGGGGGCGAGTTGCCGGGCAAGCAGGACGAAGCCGCGCAGGTTCGGCGGTTGGTCGCCGTGTAGGAGCTTGGCCAGGCACCGGTCTAGGAGTTCGTCGCGGTCTAGGGTTCCCTCGTTGGCGAGGATCGCTAGGGCGCTGGGCCACTCGTTCTCAGGGCCGGGACGATCGGCGGGCTGGGGTGTGCTGTAGCCGGGCCGTGCGTCTTCGGGCTCGGCGTCTTCTAGATCTGTGTTGTCGAAGGCCGCGTTGTCTAGTTCGGCGTTGCACAGTTCGATGCCGATGTCGGCTACCTCGAACAGTTGCGGCACGAGTTCGGTCAGCCGGGATTGCGCGCGCAGCCAGTCGACTAGCGTCGCGTAGTGCGTAGGGGGTCGGCGCCAGCCTTGCTCGGCGAACCACTCCCGGACGTCCGGTCGTCCGCGTACGTGGTCGCGCCAGACTGCGGAGCCGCGGCGGACCCAGCCGATCACGTAGCCGTCGCCGGCTGTTGGTGCTGCGCCGGACCATGCGGCGAGGCCGTCGACGAGTACCCAGCGGCGTGGGTCGCCGCTTGCGGGGAGCCAGCGGGCTAGGCGTCCGGCTAGATCTCGTTGCCAGGCGCGGTCGCGATGGTCTAGCAGCAGGGTCAGCAGGATCCGGTGCATCTCCGGTTCGCGCCAGGTGCCGTCAGGCTCCTGCCAGGCGGCGTCGCGCAGCACTGGGCTGGTTAGCCAGTCGAGGGTTTCGGCCGGGTCGCCGGAGCACAGGATTCCGGCGAGGTAAAGCGGCGCGAGTTGGCTGTATGCGAGGTCGTGCGCTGCCTTGTCGCCGGAACGCAGTGCGGCGCGTAGCTCTGAGCGCAGGGCCTTGAGTTGTGGGCGGACATGCGTTAGCTCGTCGGCGGGTACGTAAGCCAGCCGACGTAGCACCTGCTCCGGGATCCGCTGCGCGATGAGCGCGCGCAGTTCGGACCACTCGACGCGGGCGTCGCTCTCCTCGACCGCCCGGGCCCCAGAACCCCACGCCATGGCCATGACTGTAGCGGTCAGAGCGGGCGCATTGTACGTTTACGTGCATCATCTACGTGCAATAGCGCTACCGGGCTCCCTGAACGGTTAACTCGCGTTATATCGCGCTGCAGTTCTTCCCATGGCTGCCGCCGAATTGACGCCGGACGAGATCGCCGCTCGTGTTGACGCCGGGCGGATTCCCGCCAAGTCCGAACGACGTTCTCGCGAGCCGCGCGAGCACTCGGCCGACCGGTCCGCGACTTGGCTTGCCAGTGCTTCGCTGGTCGCGGGCATTCCGATTACGGCGATTGTCGCGGGGACCAGCCACGGTAACGTGTTCGCGATCGGGGTCGCGTGAATTGGTATCGCGCTGGTGAATACCGCGCACGCGCTCGGCCGCAAGGACCGTTAGCTGCTAGTTAGCGGGGTTCTGGTACGTCGCGGGGCGTTCGTTGGCGCGCGGAGTTCGTTACAGCAGGCGTAGTTGCTCGTGCGGGGCGGGCTTTGGTGCGGCCGGCTTCGCAGGAGGCTCGGGCTTCGGGGAAATGCGGCGCGGGCTGCTGTCGGGGTCGAGGCCGCCGCTGTCCCGGAACGGGGATCCCTGGCCGATGCCGAACTCGCGGGCGTACTGCGCCACCTGGTCCGTGATCCGGCGCTGATAGCTCTTCAGCGTGTACGAACCGCCGCGGAACAACGCGCGGTAGCGATCGAGCAGGTCCGGGAAGTTCGCGGTCAGCCAGGACACGTACCACTCGCGCGCGCCCGGCCGAAGGTGCAGCGGGATCGGGATGACGGAGCGCGCGCCCGATTCGGCGATGGCGGCGACCGTCTCCCGTAGGCGTGATGGCGAATCGGTCAGGTACGGGAGGATCGGCGCCATCATCACGCCGCAGCCGAGCCCTGATTCATGCAGCGTGCGTACTGCCTCGAGTCGGCGCCGGGGGCTTGGCGTGCCCGGCTCGACCAAGCGCCAGAGCTGCTCGTCGACGAAGCCGATTGAGAAGCTGAGGCCGACCTTCACGCGCTGTGCTGCTTCCTTGAGCAGCGGCAGGTCGCGGAGGATCAACGTGCCCTTGGTCAGGATCGAGAACGGCGTGTCGGCCGCGGCCAGCGCTTCGATGATCTCGGGCATCAGGCGGTAGCGGCCCTCGGCGCGCTGGTAGCAGTCCATATTGGTGCCCATGGCTACGTGTTCACGCTGCCACGAACCGCGCGCCAGCTCGCGGCGCAGCACTTGCGGCGCGTTGATCTTCACCACGATCTGCGAGTCGAAGTCGTGCCCGGCGTCGAAATCAAGGTACGTGTGCGTATTGCGCGCGAAGCAGTACACGCATCCGTGGGTGCAGCCCCGGTAGGGATTGATCGTCCAGGAGAACATCATGTCGCCCTGCACGTGGTTGAGCACCGACTTGGCCTGCACCTCGTAGCAGGTGACGCCGCGGAACTCCGGCGTATCGAACCTGCGTACGACGGCGCCGCGCCCGAACAGCTCGAGCTGGCCCGCCTCGTCGGATTCGACGCCGGGTTTGCCAACCTGCTGCGCTGCCCATCGCACCCTGCGAGTATAGAACGCGCGTTCGAAAGAATGTCAACGGCTTCCAGGCGGTAGCCTGTGCGGGCGTGACCGTGCGGCCGCCGCAGACCGCAGGTGAACAGGCGAAAAGCAAAGGGAAAGGGGACAACGGCCGTGACCGACCGGTTCGACACCGCCGCGATCCGCAGCCGGGTGCTCGATTCGTGGGCGGCCGCCCCGGTGCGCTTCCGCGAGGACGCCAACCTCGAGGAGGACCTGGTCCTCGGGGCCTACCGGGACCGCGTCGTCATCGAGTTGGCCCAGAATGCCGCCGATGCGGCGACCCGCGCGGGACGGCCGGGGCGGGTGCGCCTGATCCTCGACACGGACGCGCCTGGGGGCGTCACGCTGCTCGTGGCGAACACTGGCAATCCGCTCGACGCCGCGGGTGTTGTTGGCTTGTCGACGCTGCGCGCCTCGTCTAAGCGTGACGAGTGGGATCCGTCGACCGATCCGGCCGCGGATGACGTGCCTACGGCCGGGGGACCGGTTGGGAGGTTCGGCGTCGGATTCGCGGCTGTGCTCGCGGTTAGCGACGAGCCCGCAGTGCTTTCACGGCAAGGGTCTGTGCGGTTCTCGACTGTCGACGCTCGTGCGGCTATCGCCGATGCGGCCGTACGCAGCCCGGAACTCGGCATTGAGTTGCATCGCCGCGAAGGGCGCGTCCCGGCGCTGCGCCTGCCGTTCCCGACGGACGGCCAGCCGCCGCAGGGCTACGACACCGCCGTGATCCTGCCGCTGCGTGACAGCGCCGCCGAGGAGTTGGTGCGCCGCCTGCTGGCCGGCGTCGACGATGCGCTGTTGCTCGCGCTGCCGCAGATCTCTGAGATCACCGTGGAGATCGACGGCACGACGCGAACGCTGACCTCGCGGCGCGGCGCGGAGCACGAATGGATCATCGACGACGGTTCGCGCACGACCCGCTGGCGACTGGCCCGCGCGCACGGCGCGCTCGATCCGCTGCTGCTGGCCGGACGTCCGGTCGAGGAGCGTGCGCGGCCGTACTGGTCGGCGACGTGGGCCGTGCCGATCGACGAGGACTCCGAGCCGCTGCGCCCGCAGACGCTCCCCGTCGTGCACGCGCCGACGCCGACGGACGAACCGCTCGGCGTGCCCGCACTGCTGATCGCCACGTTCCCGCTCGACCCGACGCGGCGGCACGTCGCCGTCGGCGGCCTCGCGGACTTCCTGGTGGATCAGGCCGCTGCCGCGTACACGCAGCTGCTGGCGCAGTGGCCGCGGCGCGTGCCGGACCTGCTGCGCTTGGTGCCGGGCCCGATCGCCGAGGGCGCGCTGGACGCGGCGCTGCGCGAGCGCATCAGCCGTCTGCTGCCGGAGACGCCGTTCCTGCCCGCGGCGGACGGAAGCCGCGAGCCGCTGCGGCCGAAGGACGCGACTGTGATCGTGCCCTGCGACGACTATCTTGTCGCAGCGGTCGTCGACGTCGTGCCCGGGCTGCTGCCCGCGGGCTGGGAGCGTGATCCGGTCGCGCTCGGCGCGCTGCGCGTGCGGCGGCTGGAGCTGGCCGAGCTGGTCGAGACGTTGGCCGCGCTGCGCCGCGAACCGGCGTGGTGGGGGCGGCTCTACGCGGCGCTCGACGGCGTGGCCGGCTACGATCCCGGCGCCCGCGAGTCTCTGGCCGCACTGCCGGTGCCACTCGCCGACGGCCGAACCGTGCGCGGCGCGGCCGGAACGCTGCTGCCGGACGGCGATGACTCAGGGCTCGACGAGATGCGCCTGGACGCGCTGCGCCCCCTCGGCCTGCGCCTCGTGCACCCCGCCGCGCTCGGCCCCGGCGCGTACGGACTGCTCGAACGCCTCGGTGCCCGACCGGCTCAGCCCCGCGCTATCCTGGCCGATCCCGCCGTGCACGCCGCCATCGCCGCCGCCCGCGACGACCTGCCGCAGGCCGACCCGGAGGCCGAAGTGCATCCGCACGCGGTCGCCGACGCCGCGCTCACTCTCGTGCGCGCGGCCGGTCCGCGTCCGCAGGAGCGCTTCGGCCTCGAAGACCTGCTGCTGCCCGACGAGCAGGGCACGTACACCCCCGCGCGCGAACTGCTGCTGCCCTCGTCGCCGCTCGCCGGGGTCGTCGAGCCCGACGCCTTCGGGCGCATCGACGCGGAATGGGCACGCCGCTGGGGCACCGAGACGCTGCGCGCGGTCGGCGTGCTCGACACGTTCACGCTCGTGCACCTGACCGATGTACTGCTGGACCCCGACGCGGCGGACTCCGAGCTGTTCGAGCTGGACGGCTTCGAGGACTGGCTGGAGAACGTTCGCGACCTGCTGCCAGCCTCGGCGCGCGACACTCCGCCGGTGGCCCCCGAACTCATCGCGGTGCGTGATCTGGACCTCGTCGCGGCGCACCGCTGGTCCGCAGCACTCGAACTGCTCGCGGGGCCGGCGCTGCGTAACGCCATCACCGAGCCGATCAAGGTGCTGACGGGAAGCGGCGGCACGCTACGTCTGCCCTCGTACACGTCATGGTGGCTCAGCCGTCGCGCGATCCTCGATGGCCGCAGGCCGATCGACCTGGCGACGAGCGAAGACGGACTGCTGACCGGCCTGTACGACGCGATCGGCCCGCAGCGTCTCGACCCGGACTTCCTGGTCGGCCTCGGCGTGCGCACCGGGCTCGATGAGCTGCTGGACGCGCCCGGTGGCCCGGACGAACTGCTCGACCGGCTCGCCGAGCCGGATCGCGACGTCGACGCGCCGCAGCTCGCAGCGCTCTACGACGCTCTCGCCGAGGTGTCGCAGGACCGCGTCAGCCCGCCATCAACGCTCAGGGCCCTGAGCGGCGGACGTCCCGTTATCGCGGATGCCGGCGATGTCGCGGTGATCGACGCGCCCGACCTGCTCCCGCTGCTCGGCGACCGGCCGTACCTGCCCGCGTCACCCGGCGATGCTGAGCGCCTGGCCGACCTGCTCGACCTCAGCTTGGTCTCGGAGCTGTTCGCCGGCCGGGTGACCTCGGAGGGCGAGCGCGAGGAAGTCCCGGACGTCGTGCTGCGCCTGCTACCGGACGCCCCTGAGACGTACGTCGAGCACGAGGAGTTGATTCTCGACGACGAGTTCGAGACCGATTGGCGCGTCGTAGACGGTGAGGTACACGCCTCGACGTTCGACGGCCTGGCTCGCGCGCTGGCATGGGCAGCTGGTCGCTGGGATCGGCGGCATCTGATCGCCGCGCTGCTCGCCGAGCCGGAGCGAGCCGACGAGCTGGAAGCCGAGACGTACTTCGAATAGCGACAAATCAGCGGGGGCCTGACTCAACTACCTGAGTCAGGCCCCCGCTGTCAGCGCTTCGGTCAGCCCCTCTTGCGGTCCTCGAGAACGCCGTCGACGTAGATGTCGAGCTTCTCGTTCCAGAAGGCCACCAGCCCGATAATCTTCTGCGACTCAGGCAGCGGCGTCTTGTAGTACCAGACCACGTCCTCGTGCACTGCGGTGCCCGTGTCCACCGAGTAGTAGTTCGCAGTGCCCTTGTACGGACAGCGCGACTCGGTCTCGGAGGGCCGCAGCATGTCCATGCGGACGTCGGTGAGCGGCAGGTAGTAGCGCGGGCGCAGGCCGGTCTCGAACAGGATGCGCGGCTGGTGGCTGTCAGCGACGGTGACGCCGTCGATCTCCACGCGGATGTGCCGGGAGCTGGCCAGGACGTCGATGCGCGTGTACGGGTCGCGCGGGTGCACGAAGATCGGCTCGTTCTCCTCGAACCACTCGGTCATCGCGCCGAAGTCTAGGCGCACCAGCTCGCGCAGCTCCTCCAGCGGCGAGTCCGAGTAGCGTCGAGCGGCGGACTCGGCGGTCGCGCCGTCGACCACGACGTCGAACAGTTCGGCTTCGCCGCGGCTGGGCGAGCGCTCCGTTTTACCGGTCGGCGCGAGCTGCGCTTTTACGTCGTCGGCCGGCACGTAATACGTCGGGTAGTGCGGAGACTCCCATACCAGCTGCGGCCGCAGCGTGTCGGCCACCAGCTGGCCGCCAAGGTAGGCACGCACGCGCTTGCGGCCCTCCTCGACTCTTACCCGTCCTCGCGTCGCCTCGCTCATCTGCGCGTTCCTCTCGTCTCTCGTCGCTCAGGTATCGGACGCCACCTTCACCTACCCCAAGTTGCGCACCGAGCCGAGAATTCCGCCGAGCGCGATGCACGGCAATTTGGACGACGTTCTTATGCCGCGCTCAGATACTTCTCGATCAGCGACACGGCAGTGCCGACGCCGTCCTCAGCCCGGATCTTCGCGCCTAGTCGCGCTGCGGACTCGCGCATGGCCGGCTCGCTGGTGGCCTCACGGATCGCGTGGGCGAGCCGGTCGGCAGTCAGCTTCGTCGCCGGGATCGGACGCGGCCCGGCGCCGAGCGCGGCGACCCGGCCGGCCCAGAACGGCTGATCACCCGCGTGCGGAATGCCGACCGACGGCACCCCGGCGCGCAGCACCCACGACGTGGTCCCGGCGCCACTGTGGTGCACGACGGCGGCGACTCGGGGGAACAGCTCGCGGTACGGAACGTAGGTGGTCAGGTGGTAGATGTGGTCCTGGAGAAGGCTGTCGTCGCCGCCCTCGCCACCGCCTACGTTCGCCCAGCCGGACTGGATGATGGCCCGGCGGCCGCTCACGGCGATCGCGTCGATCAGCAGCCGGGTCAGCGCGGGCGAGTCGCGCTTGGTCGTGCTGCCGAAGCTGATGAACACCGGCGGCTCGCCGTCGTCAAGGAACTTGGTCAGCTCGTCCGGGACGCCGAAGCCCAGGTCGCTGTCCAGTGGCCAGAAGCCGGTCGTGTGCACCGTGTCCGGCCAGTCGCTCGGCTGCGGCACCAGGTGGCGGCTGTAGCCGGTCAGGATCGGCGTGCGGCGCATCACCCGCTGCACGCCGCGGTTGTTCCAGGCCGGCAGGCCGAGCACGTCGCGGCGGAACCGGTTGACCGGACCCTTCATGATCCGCCAGACGAAGGGCTCGACCATCGCCTTGTGGAACGCGAGATTGACCAGGCTCTCCCGGTTTGGCATCAGGGCACTGAGCGCCGCGCGCGCCGCTGCGAGTGGCCAGCGGCGCGGGCTGCAGCGTGGTGCTGATATACGGGATGCCAAGCTTCTCGGCCACCGCCATCGCGTAGATGTCCGACGTGTAGCTGCCGATCACCGCCTCGGCGTCGAACTCGGTGCAGGCCCGGTAGACGCCTTCGATCAGTGCCGGGCCGTGCAGCTCGAAGATGCGCCGCATGGTGCGTACGAAGGTGAGCAGCGTCGCGCCGTTGCCGGATTCGAACATCTCGCGGCCCAGCTCCGAGGAAAGCATCTCCTGGAAGTCCAGCGCCGCCGCAGTGGCCTCGAGCCCGCACTTGCGGGCCTCCTCGGGGAAGTCCGAGCCGACCACCATTCGAACCTCATGGCCCTGCCGCTGCAGCGCCATCCCTACCGCGAGCGCGGGCTGTACGTCGCCGCGTGACCCGAAGGCGATGGAAGCGATCCGCATCGTGTCGAGAACTCCGTTCTCAGCAGTCCGATGGTGCCGTCGACGAACACTTATAGCGGCTGCATGAGAACTCTGAGTCAAGTGGGGTGCGCTTGACGACATCGTGCCTAGTTGGGACAGCGCGGATTAGGTGTTCAGTAGTTGTTCATCCCGAACAGTCGTTCAGCCCTCTGTGCTGCGGTTCAGCGCCAGACGAGGCCGTCGCCGTTGCCATCCGCGAGCCGGCTGAGGCGGTAGTCGCGTCCGCCGGCGAGCTTGAAGTCCAGCGTCACGGACGTGCTCATACTCACCGAGCCGGTGACCGAGACGTCGGCGCCGGACACCTTCACGCCGATCTGGAGTGAGGCGGCCTTTTGCTGCGTGTAGACGTACTGGTAGTCGGCGGGCGACCCGGCAGGGTAACCGGCCAGGGAGTACGTCTGCACGAACTCTCCCGGCGCCGGCAGCGCGCTCGCGTCGAGCAGGCGACCGCCGGGCACGGGATGCTCTTGCTGCGCCGGGGACACGTCGACGCGCTGCCCGGAACTGACCGTCGTGCCGTCCTTCGCCAAGACGCGGACCTGCTCGACGGCCACAGTGATCGGCAGGAAGACGAGAACGGCTTGCCCGGCCTCGGCGGTGAGTGTCGAGGTGACCGACGAGCTGACCGTCGCCTCGCCGCTCAGGCCGGTGCCGAAGATGGTGACGTTCCAGCCGAGCTTGTGGCTCTGGTCGCTGGTCGTCTGGTACGTCGAGACGCAGCCGGGCGTCGAATACGCCGACAGGACGAACAGCGGCAGGATCACGTCGGCGGGCTGACGGCTGTCCACGACGATCTTGCGGCCGGAGAACCAGTTGCTCAGCCGCGTCAGCGGATCGTCCTGGACGAAGTCGTAGCTCTTCGGCGTACCGGACCCGCCGGACCCGCCGGTTTCCACGGACCCGCCGGACCCGACGTTCCGCGCGAGCTCGACGCCGTGGTTCACCTCGTCCTGATGCAGACCGAGCATCTGCAGGTCCGACATGAACCGGTCGGCGTCGTCGAGCGCGGATTCCTGCCAGCTGCGCATCGTCACGGTGGACTGCGCCCGCATCGGCAGATCGGTGCCCTTTTCCGCCCACGCCGGGATGCCGTCGACAACACTCACGGACGTCATCGTCGCACGCGGAAAGACCGTCAGGCCTTGAATTCCTGGATCTTGTCCTTGAACAGCGTGGTCGCGGTGGACAGCTTGTGCGGCTGCCCCTTCAGCCAGGCCTCGGTGAACTTCTTGGCCTGCTCGTACTTGATGTGGCCCGGCATCGGCGGCTCGTTCGGGTCGACGTCGATGTCGACCAGCGCCGGGCCGGGGTGGGCCAGCGCCTCTTCGATCGCGCCGCGAACTTCGCCCGGCTCCTTGACCTTGGCGCCGTATCCGCCGCAGGCGGTGGCCCACGCGGCGAAGTCGGCCTCGGGCGGTGCGTGGCGGACCATGTGCTCGGGATAGCCGAGGACGATCTGCTCCCAGAGGATCTGGCCGTACGAGTTGTTGTTGTTGATCACGACCTTGATCGGCAGCTTGTGACGCACCGCGGTGAGGAATTCCGCCATCAGCATCGCGAAGCCGCCGTCGCCGACGTACGCGATCACCTGACGGCCCGGGTACGCGTGCTGCATGCCGATCGCGTAGGGCAGGCCCGGCGCCATCGTGGCGAGGTTGCCGGAGAGGAAGAACCGGCGGGCGCCGCGGATGTCCCAGTGGCGGGCGGCCCATGTCGCGATCGTGCCGCTGTCGCAGGTCAGGATCGCGTCATCGGTGCACAGCTCGTTGAGCACGGCGACCGGGTACTGCGGCGCGATCGGCTTGCGCTCGGGGTTCTCCAGAGCGCGCATCCGCTTGCGCCACTTGTCCATCGCCTCCTGATACTTCGTCAGGTGGCTGCGGTCCTCCTTGCGCCGCAGCAGCGGGAAGAGCGCCTGCAGGCCTTCCTTCACGTCGCCGACCACTGGCACGTCGGTGGCGGTGCGCAGGCCGGCGCGGGCCGGGTCGGCCTCGATCTGCACGGTCGGGGTCGACGGGTCCGGCATGTACTTCGTGTACGGGAAGTTCGTGCCCAGCATCAGCAGCGCGTCGATGTCGCCGACCAGGTCCTCGCTCGGCGCGGTGCCCAGCAGGCCGAGGCCGCCGGTCGTGTACGGCGAGTCGTCCGGCAGTACGCCCTTGCCCGACAGGGTCTTGATGACCGGTGCGCCGAGCAGTTCCGCGACCTGCTCGACCTCTTCGCGGGCATGCAGGGCTCCTGCTCCGGCGAGGATCGCGACCTTGCTGGCGCCGTTGAGGACGTCGGCGGCGGACTGCAGCTCCGCGTCACGCGGGCGTCCGGGCGGCAGGTTGTAGATCGGCGCGGTCGGGGTGGG
Organism: uncultured Actinomycetota bacterium; assembly: GCA_963714445.1. Classification (GTDB taxonomy): domain Bacteria; phylum Actinomycetota; class Actinomycetes; order Streptomycetales; family Catenulisporaceae; genus Actinocrinis. The sequence goes on along the minus strand of CAVQPP010000053.1, from coordinate 571 downwards.
CTTGCCGGGTGCCGGGTGCTCGTAGGGGTCCTCTGACGCCTCGGCGATCTGGATGTCATTGGGGAAGCACAGGTGCGCTACGCCGCGCCGGGCGTAGGCGGTGCGGATCGCGGCGTCGACGACCTGCGGCAACTGCTGCGGGTTGGTGATCAGCAGGTTGTATTCGGCGAGGTCCGCGTAGAGCTGTTCGAGGTGGACCTCCTGCTGATAGGCCGAGCCGAGCAGGCTGGTCTCCTGCGCGCCGGTGATCGCCAGCACGGGAATGTGGTCGAGCTTCGCGTCGTAGAGCCCGTTGAGCAGGTGAATGCCGCCTGGACCCGAGGTGGCCAGGCACACGCCGATCTTGCCGGTGGCCTTCGCGTACCCGGTGGCCATGAACGCGGCGGCCTCTTCGTGGTGCACGAGCACCATCCGCACGTCGTCCTTGTGCCGCCGCAGGCCTTCCATGATTCCGTTGATGCCGTCGCCCGGAAGGCCGAAGATCGTGTCCACGCCCCAGGCCGCCAGCCGCTCCACCAACACTTCGCTCGCCAGCAGCAGCAGACCGGTTCAGGGGTCAGCAGTACACAGT
>CAVQPP010000052.1:0-3162 GCA_963714445.1 uncultured Actinomycetota bacterium | reverse complement strand
GGCGCAGATGCAGCAGGCGGCCGTGCAGCGCCTGGAGGCCGAGACGCAGCGCGCGTCCCTCCAGGCCGAGATCGCCGCGCTGAAGGAGCGCCTTGCCGCAGCCGGCCGCCGCTGGACGGCCGCCGAGCAGCGCGAGCGCGAGCTAACGGGCAGTGGCTGCTGGCCCGCAAGCGCGCCCGCGGCCGTATCCCCGCCGGGGAGGGATAGCCGTGGCGAGCATCGCGAAGCGCCCGGACGGCCGTTGGCGGGCCCGCTACCGGGACGCGGCCGGGAAGGAGCACGCTAGGCACTTCGCCCGCGCGAAGGCGAGCAAGGCGACGCTGTACCGGCACTGGCCAGGCAAGGCACATCTGGTGGTGTGCGCGGTCAAGTGTTATGAGCAGGATGAACTGCTCGCCGACACGGATACCGGCAGCCTTCGCGGCGATGTCCTGGCGGCCTTGGGCGCCATGAAGGACATGATGACCGGCCCCACCGGGCAGGTCATGACCGGGTTGATGATCGCGATGCAGCGAGACGCCGAACTGGCCGCAACGGTGCGCGCCGCGATGCTCGAAGACAAGCAGCAGGTCACCCGGCACATGCTCGATCGGGCGATCGCCCGCGGTGAACTGACCGAGGACACCGACCCTGAGATCTTCCCGGAGGTCGCCCCCGCGGTGCTTTTCACGCGGATCTTCATGTACGGAAAGCCTGCAGACGAGGCCTTCCTGGCCCGCCTCACCGACGAAATCATCATCCCACTGATGACCAGACACTGATCATCAGCTGAACCCGGATTTCAAAACAACGTACGGCCTGCTCAGGCCGCGCGCCGATCGAGTGCTGTCGCACGACGCGCCCAGAAAAGAGAGCACGACATGTCAACCACCACAGAACAGGCGGCGCCGACACCGGCAACGCCCGCGCGACAGACCGGGTCCAGCCAACTCGCGACGCGCTCGTCCGCCTCCGCCCCTGCCGACCACGCGACGGCCGATCCCCGGCGCTGGGCAGCACTCATCATCATCGCCATCGCTCAGCTGATGATCGTCCTCGACGCGACGATCGTGAACATCGCGCTACCCACGATGCAGCGCTCGCTGCACATCTCCGACGTCAACAAGCAGTGGGTCATCACGGCATACGCCCTGGCCTTCGGTTCGATGCTGTTGCTCGGCGGACGCGTAGCCGACTTCACCGGCCGAAAGAGAGCCTTCGTCATCGGATTGTTCGGCTTCGCGGCCGCGTCCGCGCTCGGCGGCGCCGCGACCAACGAGGCGATGCTCTTCGGCGCACGCGCGGTGCAAGGCGTTTTCGGCGCACTGATGGCTCCGGCGGCGCTCTCGCTGCTGACGGTCACCTTTACTGAGGAGAAGGAACGCGCTCGGGCATTCGGTGTCTACGGCGCGATCGCCGGTGGCGGTAGCGCGATTGGCCTGATCCTGGGCGGAGTGCTGACCCAGTACGCGTCGTGGCGCTGGACGCTTCTGGTCAACGTCCCGATCGCGATTCTGGCCGCGTTCGCCGCGACCCGCGTGCTGAGCGAGAGCAAGGCCGGCGGCAACACCAAGTACGACATCCCCGGCGTCCTGACGTCGACCGCTGGTCTGGCCGCGCTGGTCTACGGATTCAACAAGGCGAACACCGACGGTTGGGGCTCGACGACGACTCTGGGCCTGCTGATCGGCGGCCTGGCACTGCTCGTGCTGTTCGTGCTGGTCGAACTGCGTACCGCTCAGCCGCTACTGCCGATGCGTGTCATTCTCGACCGCAACCGCGGCGGCTCGTTCCTCAGCTCCCTGCTGATGGGCGTGGGCATGTTCGGCGTCTTCATCTTCCTGACGTACTACATGCAGCAGATCCTGGGTTACTCGGCGCTTAAGTCAGGCTTCGCGTTCCTGCCGTTCACCGGAGCCGTGGTGCTGGGTGCTGGTGTGGCGACTCGGTTCCTGCCGAGGATCGGCCCGCGCGCGCTGATGTTCGTCGGCTTCGCTCTGGCCACGCTCGGCATGGTGCTGTTCACCCAGCTCGGCGTGAACACCTCCTACGCCACGCACGTCGTCCCGGCTGAACTGGTGATGGCGTTCGGCATCGGCCTGTTCTTCGTGCCGCTGTCCTCGACCGCGCTAATCGGCGTCGCGAACCACGACGCTGGCGTCGCCTCGGCCCTGGTCAACACGACCCAGCAGATCGGCGGCGCGCTCGGCACCGCGATGCTGGTCACGTTCGCCACCTCCGCGACGACGAACTACTTCACCTCGCACGCCGCGTCCGTCAACCCGCACGCCCTAGCCGCGCAGGCGGCAGTGCACGGGTACACGATCGCCTTCGCGTGGAGCGCCGGCATCCTGGCCGCAGCGGCCCTGGCCGTCGGCCTGCTGGTGAAGGCGCGCCGCAGCGATGTCGCCGAGCAGGGCGAAGTCGTCCCGATCGGCTGATCCACACCAGTTACAGCGCTCGGCCCGAGACCACACGAAGTTCTCGGGCCGAGCGCTTTCGGTTTTCGTGCGTCAGGTCAGGCGGCGGCCTGCCACTTTCGGAGGACTTCGGCCGCGCCGCGCTCGGTCAGTTCGCCGTGCACGCGCAGCCTGGCGACGCCGCCGTCGGGGAACGTGTCGAGACGCAGGTGCGTGGCTGGCGGGAAGTCAGCAGCTAGGCGGAAACGGTGCAGCGTGTCGGGCTGCACGCGCGTCTGCGGGATCAAGTCGAACCACTCGCCGTCGTTGGCGTCCGTGCGGGCGCGCAGCACGATCCGGTCGGGTGCGTTGCCCACGTAGTTCGCGGTGTCGATCTCCACGAGTCGCACCACGCCCTCGCCGATTAGCCGCACTTCGATCCAGTCGTTGCCGTCGTCGCGGCGACGGGCCGTTTCCCAGCCCTCCCCCATGACCCGCGATTCGCCGGGCATCAGGGCCGCGAGAGCCGGGGAGAAGAACGCGTCGCTGCTGCCCACAATGCGTGCGCCGTTGCGGGCATCGCGCCGACACCTGGACCCGTATGTCGTATGCCGGACCGAACAAGCCTATCGCACCGGTGAGGCGATCCCTTATCAGGATGTTCGGCAAACTGTCCGGACGCCTGAAAGACCAGGAGATGCTCAAGAGCGTCCTCGACGACCTGTCGGAGGATCTGAACAAAATTGTTGCACTCCGAAAGTCAGCATGCAGGGTGGGCAGATCC
>CAVQPP010000051.1:0-13381 GCA_963714445.1 uncultured Actinomycetota bacterium | reverse complement strand
TTCTATGTGGTACCTCGTTCAGTTACGTGTCGAAGGCCGAGCGCGGCGAGGCGCGCGCCGAGAACCTGGACGAGCTGGTGAGCGCCGCGCGCGGCTTTGCGCCCGAGGCCTCCGACTCACCGCCGCTGGAGGCGTTCCTCGCGCACGCGGCGCTTGAGTCCGGCGAGGGCCAGGCGGATGAGTGGGAGGACTGCGTGCAGATGATGACGCTGCACACCGCCAAGGGGCTGGAGTTCCCGGTGGTGTTCATGTGCGGCATGGAGGAGGGTCTGTTTCCGCACCAGCGCTCGCTGAAACCCGCGTCCGCCGCTGGTGAACACTTCGCCCACTTCGTACAGATCGAGAATCACGTCGCCCGGCTTCCAGGTGTCGGCCAGCAAACCCGCTTCGACCTCGGCCCTTCCATCCCAGGCGACGGTCGCGGATGGCGACGACGGCTCATCGGACAGCCACCACCACGGCGACGAACGCTTCGACGACGCCTCGTCGCGCGGCACGGGCACGAAGGGCCATCAGCAGCGCGGACACGCCATCTCCCGATCCAGGTCCGATGGTGCGACCTGACAAGCGGTCTGACAGAAAGGACAGGGAATGCAAACCGTGGCCATGTTCGCACGGACGGCTAAGCCGGCTCACTGGGTTGAGAAAAGCGTTTGGTCTGCGTTCAGCCTGACGCAAGCCGGCGGCGGCGTCCACCAACGCTCCCCCGGTGTCAACGGCACCAGACAGGCCATCACAGTGGTGTAGTACGGATCAATAGGGCAGCCACCGGGCGTCTGCCGTTGGCGTGGGCAGCGGCTCGGGGCGCTAGCCTCGTCGACGACCAGGGTCGTGGTGCTCGCCGCGGTCCTGCTCTGCGTGCTCGCCGTGCTGCTAGCTGTCTTCGCCTGAGGAGGGCGCGCTTCCGTTCGGAGATCCCGGCGGCGTGATGCTTGCCGGGAGCGCCTTCTCCTGGTGCGTGGCCAGTTCGGTGCGCATCGTCGGCTGTGCCGCCGACTCTGCCTCCTGCACGGCGATCTCGGCCGCCGACTCTGCCTGCTGCACGGCGATCTCGGCCGCCGACTCTGCCTGCTGTGCGGCGATCTCCGCCAGGCCCCGGCTGCTTCGGGATCGCCTGCGCTGCCCGACTGCTCCACCGCGGGCGGCGGCGTCGTCCCTAGCACCAGCGGCCCTTGGGCTCGCGCCTCGGCTCGGTCGCCTGCCCGCTGAATGCCGAGGTCACCGCCTTCAGCGCCGTCGTGTGAAAACGGCCTTACGCGCCAAGCTGATGGGTGAGAATTGAAGCAGGTGCTCGCTCGAACCGTCTGGTCGGGCCCCTCGGGCATTATCTCTCAAGGTCCTGCGGGAGATGATCGGAGCTGCCGGCACGCATCAGGCGCTGCAGCTCGCCCACGACCGCCACCACCCCCTGGCTGGCCTCGCCGAAAGCGACCACGGAAACCGCGGCACGGGTAGCCGGTGAGGACATCCTGAGTTCAAGCCTGGGTAACTCGTGCGGGTGACACGTCCGCATGGCTTCGCCCCGGGTGCCGACGTCCTCGGCACAGCTCATCATGAGCACCGCGGGCAGCGAGCCGGGGTTGCCCGCAACCGCGACGACGTTTGGAGGAGAAGCGCACGTGAGCCATGAGCCCGCGGTCGATATCCGTCGAGAGCAGTCGGCTGCAGGGAAGAGTTGGCGCACGGCGACGATAGAGACCATACCGGACCTCACGGGACCGTCTTCCAGCAACGCTTCCCAGCAACAGTGGGGACCGAACCGGACTTTATGGGACCTGACGCGAATGGAAACACGCAGCTCAGAGCCTGTGTCGAGACGGCCCAAAAAAGACTACGGATCAAAAGGTTGGGGGTTCGAATCCCTCCGAGCGCGCCCAGCTCAAAGCCGGTAAGCAATTGACGCTTACCGGCTCTTTTCGTTCTTCTGACACCCACGGTTGACACCAACCGCTACGTATCAGTGCTGCTCTCGTCGGGCTTATTGGTGTCACGACTCATCACGCCATCCATGCGCTTGACTGCTTCCCGGAGTTCCGGAGCGAGCACGTGCGTGTAGATGTCGGCCGTCACGCTGAGCTGGGAATGACCGAGGATGTCCCGGATCACGATCAGATCTACGCCCTCGGCCTTCAGGAAGGTCGCGCACGAGTGGCGCAGCGCGTGGGGGTGCAGCTGCCGGAGCTTGGCGCGGCCGGACCCTCAGCCCGAGGAGCAGCAAGACGCAGTGGTCCGGAAGAACGTTGACTCATGGCAGGCCACACGGGACGATCAGGTTCGAGCTTGAGTGCGGCTCTCCTGTCGGGGAAAGGCTGGTAGGGCGGTCGTGTATTCGAACTCTGTCGGGGCGGACGTGACCAGTGTTGTCCTTGGCCCGGCTGTGATGCTCATCGGTCAGGGTGTGGTCCGCAATGTTCGGATCAACGGGGTCTACGTGCGGCAGCCGCCGCCGATGGAGCCCGCATTGCAGGACAAGCATTACCGTCGGCAGGAATTGATAGGCAAGATCGTCGGCTGGTGGTTCACGGTCTGCGGAGCGGTGTTCTTCGTAGGTGGCATCGCCCTGTTGGTCGGCGTGATCGCGCGTGCCGCATAGCCGCAACGTGCACAGTATGACAACCCGTGGAGTCAGCGAGAAGTCAGCGAAACTCCCGGCAACAGACGACACCAGCCGACAACAGACGACAAACGATCAACAGGGGACCACGCCAGATGACAGCAGACGACAACGGCTGACAACCTGAATCCGCCCTGACACGGAAGCGCTCACAGAAGGCGCGTGATAGCACTCCCGTACACGGCCCCGAAAGCCCACTCGGCGCCGTCTGCGGTGACACCAACGATCTTCATTCCGCGAACGCGACGCTCGATGCGAGAGACACGGATCGTCTTGCAACCGTGCTGCGTCTCCAATTCGATGACGTGGCCGACCTCCAGGTCTTCTGCCAACGTCGCAGTGGTTCGACTCTCAGCTGGGTGCTCAGGGTCATCGTGGGTGCTTTGCGCGTCGTAGTCCACCGGTAGGGTTCGACCTCGTCGAAGTCCATCAGTCGGACGAACCCGCAGGCGCTGATTCCACCTGTGGCCTGTTGACCCCTTCTTGCCGCGGTCGTATCGTCCCAATACCGTTAGTAAAGGTGACTAACCGCCAAGTCACGCATCTGACCGGCCGGGCGGCGCACTGGTACGCGCAGAGGGCTAGCGGGGCTCCGCCGAAGCGGGGATCAGGGTTCTACAGCCATGTCCAAATCGTGGCCCAGAGCCGAACCCGCATTCGGACAGCACCCGTATCGCACCCCCACCGGAAAGGACACCCGCATGCGCTTGACCAAGCGCTGGCTTGCCGTGCTGGTCGCCGCGTTGGTGACAATGGCGACGGCGGGCCTGGGCCTTTGGGCCTCCACGGTCACCGCCCAGGCGAGCACGACGCAGAACTACGAGGTCACCCTGTACGGCTGGCCGGACAACTCGCCGCCCGGGAACGGCATCGCCTTCCCCGCGAACCAAGGCACCCCGACCATCCACAACGCGGCCGGCGGCACCGGCACGTTTTCGGACCCGGTGACGTTCGCGACCGACCAGAACGAACTCGCGCCGGGAACCAAGGTCTACTACCCGTTCCTGCACCGCTACTTCATCATGGAAGACGAATGCGTCGAATGTGACGCGGACTGGGCCAACGGCGTCCGCCACATCGACATGTGGGTCGGCGGCCAAGGCGGCAACACCAACGCCGTCATCAACTGCGAGGACAACCTGACTCAGGGCTCTTCGGCAGTAATCGTCAGCCCGCCGAGCAACGAGCCGGTTGACACCACGCCGCTGTTCAACTCGTCCACGAACACCTGCTACAACCCGGCCAGCTTCAACGGCGGTGGCGGTGGCGGTGGAGGCGGCGGTGGTGGCGGCCAGAGCGGCCAAGTCACCGGCTACCAGGGCATGTGCCTGGACGTGCGCGGCGCGAACAACGCCGACGGCACCCCGGTCCAGGTCTACACCTGCAACGGCACCGGCGCGCAGACCTGGACGCTGACCTCCAGCAACCAGCTGCAGTCCCTCGGCAAGTGCCTGGACGTAAGCGGTGCGGGAACCGCCAACGGCACCAAGGTGCAGCTGTGGACGTGCAACGGCACCGGTGCTCAGGCGTGGACCCACCAGTCCAACGGCGAGTACATCAACACCAACTCCGGCAAGTGCCTCGACGACACCGGCTTCGGCGGCGTCGGCACCCAGGTCCAGATCTGGGCCTGCGGCGACAGCTCTAACCAGCAGTGGAGCCTTCCGTAACGATGCCGAGCCGTTCCCCGGGTGGCAACTGCGCCCGGGGAACGGCCCGCCGGCGCGGAGTTCATATGAAAATCGTTTCCCGTAGGTAAGCGGGGCGGGTAGCTGCCGGGATGGATTGGAGCATCGAAGAACGCTGACCTGAGGTGGCGTTCGGCGACGTGGACTGGACTGTCGGTCGCTGGTTGACGACTCTCCGGTATATCTGCGACCGCAGCGAGGCGTCGGTGTCGGTGCTCGTCGTCGATTCTCGTTGGGGCTAACTTCGCGATCGTCACCGGCGGTGGTCCGGCGCGCTGACGGGGCTGTTGTTCGTCGCCGTCTCGCTGAATCGCGACCGCGTCGCTGGGCATCGCGCGCTGCGCGGTGTGGCCGGTCGGACGCTCGTGTTGTTCATGCTCCCGCTGCTGCTTAGCGCTTCTGCTCGTGCTGCCCGGCGCGTCGGCGACGTCTGTCGGTGCGGGGCTGGTCGTGCTCGCCGTTGCTGGTCGTCACGCTGCTGACGTTGGTCGGCGGGGTCGTTAACGCGTGGCTGTTCCTGACCCGCTAGGGGCACCTTCGCGGGTCAGGAACAGCGATTCGGAACGTTCTACCGCGGCTACCGGACTACTTGATCGTCCAGTTCTCGCTGGCGCTGCCGTTGCAGGTGTAGATGTCGGCGGTGGTGCCGGGCGCGGTGGCGCCGCCGGTGACGCTCAGGCAGAGGCCGGAGTTGTTGTTGGTGATGGTGCCGTTGCTGTTGACGGTCCAGTTCTCCGGGGCGCTGCCGTTGCAGGTGTAGATCTCGGCCAGTGCCTTCGGCGTGGTGGATTGGCCGGTGACGCTCATGCAGAGGTTGTTGCCGTTTTCGATGGTGCCGTTCGAGTTCACGGTCCAGTGCTCGCTCGCGCTGCCGTCGCAGGTGTCGATGTCGGTGGGCGTCTTGTTGGTCGTGGCGTCGCCGACGACGCTGAGGCAGAGGCCTGAGTTGTTGCCGACGATCGTGCCCGTGCCACCGCCACCCGAGGACTGGCTCGGGCTCGGCGACGGCGAGCCGGTCGTGCCGCCGGTGATCTTGTTGAACGTCTTCGAGTAGGCGTAGCCGACGCCCTTGTCGTAGCCGTCGACCTCCCAGAACGACAGTTCCTGCACGCCGTTCGAGGCAGCGAAGCTTTCCAGCGTGCTGGCGTTGGACTGGGTGAAGTTCTCGTTGTCGTCGTTCTGGCCGGCGATCGGCGTCAGGCCGAGCATGTTCCAAGCCTTGCTGGCCGAGACGCCGAAGATCGACTCGAGCTGCGGGACGCTGCCCTTGGCCGCGGACTGGGCGTCGGCGAGCGCGTTCTCTCCGTCGCCGAAGTCCATGGTCATGATGTTGACGAGGTTGACCTTCACGCCCGCGCTCTTCGCGCTCTTGAGCATGTTGGTCGCGTTGGACTCCATGCCGGTCGGGTCGACCGGGACGGTGAAGTCGATCTGGACGCTCGGGTTGGCCGCCTGGAGCTGGGCCAGCGCCTGGGCGCGGCGGTTGTTGGAGGCGGCGTCGTCCAGGACGCTGCCTTCGATGTCGAAGTCGAGGCGCGTGACGTTGTACGTGCTGACGACCTTCGCGTACGCGGCCTCGAGGCTGGACGCCGAGGTACACGTCTGCGCGAGCTCACCGCCTGCCGCGCCGCCGAAGGACGGGATGACGTTGCCGCCTGCCGCCTGGAAGGAGCTGATCTGGGAGGTGAAGGCGTTCATCGCGTCGCCGCCGTCCTCCCACTCGGGGGTACAGCCGGACTTCGGCGTCAGAAAGGCGAGCGTGTAGTACTTGTCGCCGGAGGCCTTCATGTCGGCGGTCAGGTCGCCGACGTCGGACGACGAGATCTGCAGGTACGGCGCGGAGTAGTGCGCGGGGAAGGCGGGCGCGGCGGCATTCGCTTGGGTGGCGAGCGCGGTGAGACCGATGGCCGCGACGGGCAGGAGCGCGGCGCTGCCCGCGGCGAGCAGGGCGGTGCGGCGAGAGCGTTTCATTCTTCCTCCGGTGGGTCGGCGGCCGGGATGGCGCGTCCCTGAGCGGTCGCCGAGTGGTGAGTGGACGAGCGGAGGGTGCTAGTGGAGTTACCAAGGCTGTCGAGTTAGGAAAGTTTCCAAACAAGTAAGCGCGAGGTTAGGGGCGGTTCGCGGCGGCGTCAAGGCCTCACCTGCGGTTAGAGATTCACTTAAGGGGGCGTTGAGTCCGCGGCAGTGAAGATCTCGATAACTGAGATCGTGCTGGTCGGGCTTGACGTGGGGCGGGTGTCGCCGGGTAAGCGGCCAGCCGGGCGTTACGTTGCCGATCTCAACAATTGGTCTAGACCCTTGACGGTGTAGCGGTCGGCGCGCTTCACTGAGCACGTATACAGCGTGCGTATAAACGTGCGCGTATTCGCGTTGGCCCATGCCCGCACAGCGATTGCACCGCAGCTCCCCCGGACCAACGCAGACGTCGCGGCGCCGGCGCCTTTCTTGACCGACCGACCGCCAGGTTGGACCCGCCCCCACAGGCGGCTTCGGCCAGGCCGGAACAGAAAAGGCGCAAACAACGTGAGAGTCCTTACTCAGCGCGCGCAATACTGGCTCGCCGGCACCGCGATTGCCGCGGCGGGCGTCGCAGCCGTCGTGATCGCCCCCGTCACCGCCGCGAGTGCGGCCGGGACGGCCGGCACGTCCGCTGCCGCCGCCGCGTCCCTGCCCGCTTGTCCCTTCTGGGCTGCCGGAATCACCCCGCCGCCCCGCTCCGTCACGCCCTGGACACAGCCGCTGCAGACAGCGGCGCCGGTGAACTTCTCCGGCCGCCAGGCCGCGCCGACGCTGACCGGCACGATGGCCAACGGCCAGGTGACCATCACCGTCTCGCCGGTGCCGAACGCCGTGGCCTACAAGGTGTGGCGCGACGGCGTGGACATCGGCTACATCAGCTTCTGGGGCCAGACCACCCCGCTGACCGTGACCGACACCGCGCCGTGTCAGAACGCTTACTACGACGTGGTCGCGATGTACGACACCAGCAACAGCGACTCCTCGATGGGCCAGCTCTCGCAGCCGTACTGGCTCGGTGCCGACGGGACGATCGCGCCCGGGGCCGGCAGCGTGCCGGTTGGCACGTCCATTTCGATGATGGTGACCTCGTACAACGACGTCGGCCAGACCGCCTCCGGCTTCAACTCGCAGCTCGGCGGCTGCGCGACGGACCCGCGGGTGATCCCGTGGGGCACGTACTTCAACGTGCCCGGATACGGGACCTGCCTCGCCATCGACATCGGCACCTGGATCCAGAACGACACGGTTGACGTCTGGCTGCCCGGCGATCAGGCGAACGGTTGGGGCGTACAGACTCGGACGATCACCGTGATCGCGAACCCGTTCGGCGGTCCGACGCCGAGCACGAGTCCTTCCGCGTCGCACAGCGCCTCGCCTTCGGCCTCGCCGACGACGAAGCCCAGCACCTCGCCTAGCGCGTCGGCTTCCGCTTCGGCGTCTGCGACGCCGTCGGCCGGCGGCAGCTGCTCGCCAGCATGGAACGCCAACACGTCGTACGTGCCCGGGAACAAGGTCTCGTATCAGGGCGTGAATTACACCGCGACGTACTACTCCACCGGCGCCGTGCCGTCGGCTGCGTCGTCGTGGGCCGTCTGGTCGAGCAACGGCGCCTGCTGAGATCGGGAGCCTGAGATGAATTTGCCAATCCCGATGCCGTTGACCCGGCGCATGCTGGCCGCTGTGGCCGCGATGGCGCTGGCCGGAACCGGCGTCGTGCTCGCCACGTACCCGGCCGCGGCCGCCGCGCAGAACCTGCTCGCTAACCCGGGCTTCGAATCCGGGCTTACCGGTTGGTCGTGTTCGTCCGCTGATACGACCGTTTCGACTCCTGTGCACGGCGGCGGCAAAGCGCTCTCCGGCACCCCGGCAGGCACCGACTACGCGCAGTGCTCGCAGACGGTCAGCGTCCAGCCGAACTCCTCGTACTCGCTGTCCGCCTGGGTCCAGGGCTCGTACGTCTACCTCGGCGACGCGGGAACCGGCACGACCGACACCAGCACCTGGACGCCGTCGGCCACGTCGTGGAGCCAGCTGAGCACGTCGTTCAACACTGGCGCGAGCACGACGAGTGTGACCATCTACATCCACGGTTGGTACGGTCAGCCGACGTTCTACGCCGACGACTTCTCGCTCACCGGTCCGGCTGGATCCGGTGGCGGGACGCCGAGTGCGACTCCCAGCACCTCGCCTAGTGCGAGCCCGAGCAGTTCGCCGAGTTCGAGCCCGAGCGCTAGCCCCAGTTCGAGTCCGGGCTCTGGCAACGGCGGCGGCGGGCACTCGCTCGTCGGGTACCTGCACACCAGCTTCTCCAACGGTTCCGGCTACGTCGCCATCGAGAACGCTCCGGCGGCGTGGAACGTGATCGCGCTCGCCTTCGCAGACTCCAACGGCGCGGGCGACATTACGTTCACGCCATGTCCGGCGAGTACGTGCGCCGGGGCCGAGTCCCAGGCGCAGCTGATCGCGGGCATCAAGACGGTCCGCGCGCAGGGACGCAAGGTGCTGATCTCGATTGGCGGCGCCAACGGCCAGGTCACGCTGAACAGCGCGTCCGACGCGACCGAGTTCGTGAACACGGTCAGCTCGATCGTGACCACGTACGGCCTCGACGGCGTCGACCTGGACTTCGAGAACCAGTCGCTGGTGCTCAATGCCGGCGACAACGACTTCATGCATCCGACCACGCCGGCCGTGGTGAACCTGATCTCGGCGGTGCGGCAGTTGAAGGCCAAGTTCGGGTCCGGATTCATCGTCGCGATGGCGCCGCAGACCTTCTTCGTGCAGACCGGCTATCAGTACTACGGCGGCAACAACACCGGCAGTTCCGACCGGCGTACCGGCTCGTGGCTGCCGGTCATCTACGGCTTGCGCGACCAGCTGAACCTCCTGGACGTGCAGGACTACAACTCCGGTCCGGTCCTGGCGCTGGACAACCAGTACTACTTCACCGGCGGCGCGGACTTCCTCACCGCGATGACAGACATGCTGTTGCACGGCTTCACGGTCGCCGGTACGAGCGAGACCTTCCCCGCGCTCAGCCCGGGTCAGGTCACCATCGGCCTGCCCGCCAACCAGAATGCCGGCAACGGCGCGGTCACGTCCGCCGCGCTCGATTCGGCGCTCGACTGCCTGACCAAGGGCACGAACTGCGGCGCGTACAAGCCGCTCGGCAAGTACCCGGGTCTCGGCGGATTGATGGCCTGGTCGATCAACTGGGACGTGTTCGGCGGCAACCAGTTCGCGAACACGTTCACCGGCTACTTCGGCTGATCAGCTGACAAGCTGACTGACCGGGACGAGGCAGCGACCTCGGGCGCGCGCAGGCAGGCCACTGCCGTCGCGCGCTCGAGGTCAGCCGCTCGGCGCATCGTCGTGATTAATCACAATCCGTTGGGGTAACGCGCGACGGATGGCTCATGTGGACTCGATCTTCACCGCTCTCGCGCTCGCGCAGGCCCCCGGGCAGCCCGCGAGCGCAGCTGATCCTGCGCAGTTGCTGCCCGCGCGCGAACAGATGGCCTTTACGCTCGGCTTCCACATCGTGCTGGTGCCGTTCGGCGTGGCGTTCACGTTCCTGATGCTGCTTTTGAGCGATCGTGCTCACATCTGTGGACGCATGGGCGACTGGCCGATGAGCGGTTGCCTCCGGAGGTCGCTCGACAGGGAGAATTGCTTCATCGCTGCATGCGGTCCGATACCACTCCAGTCCGCTGGGGAGGGCCTCGGCGGCGTACTCGAGATGGATGACCCGGCGGCGGCCGGGGCCGGTGCTCGAGGCCGCGGCATCCCGAGCAGGAGTGGGTGCATGACCACGACGCCACCGGCGGCAACGATGCAATCGACCGCATGCTTGCCCGCGCAGAGCCGTCCACGCGGCAATCGCGCCGGGGTCGAGCCAGACGGTGACCGTGCTGGTCAATGGCCCGGTCCCGATTCGTCCATCAGGCCGGCGACCTTGACGTAGGTCTCGTCGGGGCGACCACCGGTCGCCGGGAGCATGCAGGCACAACCGCGCTGTGTTCACCGGCAACGGCACGCGGGGTCATCAAGACTCCAGCTCCGGTCGCCGCGGGCGAACTCTTTCGCGGAGCGGTATGTGGGGACGCTACGACCGCGGGTTCTCGACCACATGCTGGTCTACGGCGAACAGTCGACAGGTTGTTCCGTCATGATCGTCTCCTTCTTCCCAGAGGGAATGACGGTTACCTCGGAGCGCGCAGCACCGAGGCGGAACCTTTCCCTGCTCGTATTGAACCCAGCGCTCGCGCGAGCGCCGTACTCCACCTTCCTGGCGATACGTCGGCCACGGCACGCCCTCACGGTAGGTGACCGCCGAGGAGCAGCACGCACCGACGTTTGGCCGTGGGCTGCCTGACTTGCTCGGGCAACGCTGGGACACTTGCGGGATCAGTCCACGAAGCCGTGGCCGCCCGCCCGGCCGTGGCCGCCGCCCGCAACCTAGGCGGCCACCGGCGCGCCAGGGCGGCCCACACCTGGTCACAGCGCCAGCCGGTGAAAACTCCCCTAGGCACGGCGAGGACATGGCGGACTGCTCAGTTCGAGGAACCCGAGCCCGGCGACCGGCGGTCCTGGGCGCCTTCCCCCGGCGCACGGGACCTACCAGGGACTCGACCTCGAACTGCTAGACCCGGGCGAGGGAGGATGAGCGCGCGTTTGCTGATCGAGGCGCGGCACCCGGAGTTCGGAACTCCGGGTGCCGAACCTCAATCGGCAAACGGGCCCCCCTCGTCCCTCGCCCGGGTCTCGCCGTTCGAGGTCGAGTCCCTGGTGGGTCCCCTGCGCCCCGGGGTTGCGCCCAGGACCGCCGGTCGCCGGGCTCGGGTTTCTCGAACCCAGCAGTCCGCCATGTCCTCGCCGTGCTCCAGGGGGTTTTCACCGGCTGGCGCTGTGACCAGGTGTGGGCCGCCCGGCGCGCCGGTGGCCGCCTAGGTTCTGGCGGCGGCCACGGCCGGGCGGGCGGCCACGGCTTCGTGGACTCATCCCGCAAGTGTCCCAGCGTTGCCCGAGCATCAGGCGCCCACGGCCAAACGTCGGTGCGTGCTGCTCCGGCGGTCACCTACCGTGAGGGCATGCAGGTGGCCGACGTATCACCAGGAAGGTGGAGTACGGCGCTCGCGGAGTGCCCGGGTCGAATACGAGCAGGGAAGGTTCCGCCTCGGTGCCGGCGCTCCGAGGTAACCGTCATTCCCTCTGGGAAGAAGGAGACGATCATGACGGAACAACCTGTCGACTGTTCGCCGTAGACCAGCATGTGGTCGAGGCACTCGCAGCCGTAGCGTCCCCACATACCGCTCCGCGAAAGAGTTCGCCCGCGGCGACCGGAGATTGATTCTTGATAAGTTCACATCCAGTACCCGCTGAACACAGCGCGGCTCTGCCGGCATGCTCCCGGCAACCGGTGGCTCGGCCCGACGAGACCTACGTCAACGTCGCCGGCCGGATGGACCTATCTGTACCGGGCCATTGACCAGCACGGTCACCGGCAAGCTCGACCCCGGCGCGATCGCCGCGTGGACGGCTCGCGCAGGCAAGCATGTGCGGTCGGGTACATAGTTGCCGCCCGTGTTGGTGCGTGGTCATGCACCCACTGTCTGCACGTGCGCGTTTCAGCCTCAAACACCGGCCCCGGCCGCCGCCGGGTCATCCATCTCGAGTTCGCCGCCGAGGCCCTCCCCAGCGGACTGGGTGGTATCGGACCGCATGCGGCCGATGAAGCAATTCTCCCTGTCGAGCGACCCTCGGACGAGGAGTCGCTCATCGGCCAGTCGCCCATGCGTCCACAGATGTGAGCACGATCGCTCAAAAGCAGCATCAGGAACGTGAACGCCACGCCGAACGGCACCAGCACGATGTGGAAGCCGAGCGTGAAGGCCATCTGTTCGCGCGCGGGCAGCAACTGCGCAGGATCAGCTGCGCTCGCGGGCTGCCCGGGGGCCTGCGCGAGCGCGAGAGCGGTGAAGATCGAGTCCAGATGGGCCATCCGTCGCGCGTTACCCCAACGGATTGTGATTAATCACGACGATGCGCCGAGCGGCTGACCTCGAGCGCGCGACGGCAGGCCTGCCTGCGCGCGCCCGAGGTCGCTGCCTCGTCCCGGTCAGTCAGCTTGTCAGCTGATCAGCCGAAGTAGCCGGTGAACGTGTTCGCGAACTGGTTGCCGCCGAACACGTCCCAGTTGATCGACCAGGCCATCAATCCGCCGAGACCCGGGTACTTGCCGAGCGGCTTGTACGCGCCGCAGTTCGTGCCCTTGGTCAGGCAGTCGAGCGCCGAATCGAGCGCGGCGGACGTGACCGCGCCGTTGCCGGCATTCTGGTTGGCGGGCAGGCCGATGGTGACCTGACCCGGGCTGAGCGCGGGGAAGGTCTCGCTCGTACCGGCGACCGTGAAGCCGTGCAACAGCATGTCCGTCATCGCGGTGAGGAAGTCCGCGCCGCCGGTGAAGTAGTACTGGTTGTCCAGCGCCAGGACCGGACCGGAGTTGTAGTCCTGCACGTCCAGCAGGTTCAGCTGGTCGCGCAGGCCGTAGATGACCGGCAGCCACGAGCCGGTACGCCGGTCGGAACTGCCGGTGTTGTTGCCGCCGTAGTACTGATAGCCGGTCTGCACGAAGAAGGTCTGCGGCGCCATCGCGACGATGAATCCGGACCCGAACTTGGCCTTCAACTGCCGCACCGCCGAGATCAGGTTCACCACGGCCGGCGTGGTCGGATGCATGAAGTCGTTGTCGCCGGCATTGAGCACCAGCGACTGGTTCTCGAAGTCCAGATCGACGCCGTCGAGGCCGTACGTGGTCACGATCGAGCTGACCGTGTTCACGAACTCGGTCGCGTCGGACGCGCTGTTCAGCGTGACCTGGCCGTTGGCGCCGCCATCGAGATCAGCACCCTGCGTCCCTGCGCGCGGAGTCTCGATGCCCGCGATCAGCTGCGCCTGGGACTCGGCCCCGGCGCACGTACTCGCCGGACATGGCGTGAACGTAATGTCGCCCGCGCCGTTGGAGTCTGCGAAGGCCAGCGCGATCACGTTCCACGCCGCC
>CAVQPP010000050.1:0-4872 GCA_963714445.1 uncultured Actinomycetota bacterium | reverse complement strand
TGCCCGCACAGCGCGACCCTGCCTGAGCCGCCCGGGCCCGCGGGAGACAGCAGCAGGTCCCGGGCCGAACCGAAGTCATAGGCGTTCCGGTAATACCCTTCACCGCTGACCCGGTCATAGCCATGCTCGCGGGCGTGGCGCCACGGGTACTTGAAATCGTCCAGCGAGGCACGCATGGTCGGACGGTCCAAGGCGCGCAGCGCGGCCGCCAGTTCGTGTCCAAAACTCGTCTTGCCCGCCCCGGTCAGGCCATCCACCGCGACCCGCAGCCTGCCCGGGCTCAGTTGTGCTATCCGCCGGGCAACGGCGCCGATCACAGCGGCCCGGTACGGGATGCCGGCGGCGGCGCCGGTTGCCGCCACGTGGACACCGACTCAAACGCCTGCACACTCCGAGCCTACGATCCCCCCGGCACATGCTCCCGCCGCCCGGCCAGCGGCAGATGCGGGCGTCGCGAGGCTCAGCCGATGCGCTCGGCCAGCGAGACGATGATCCCTTCCGGCCCCCGGACGTAGGCCATCCGCCAGGCGCCCTCGTACTCGCCGATGCCACCGACCAGTCCATAGCCCTCGGTAGCTGCCCAATCGACAGCCGCCTGCAGGTCGTTGACCTCGAAGGCCACGTTGCGCAATCCCAGCTCGTTGGCCATGGCGGCCGGTGAGCCCGGCACGGAGTCGGGCCGCACGAAGCTCGAGAGCTCCAGGCGGGTGCCATCGCCGGGCGGCCTTAGCATGACGATCTCGGTGCGGGAGCCGGGAATGCCGCAGACCGTGTCCAGGAACTCGCCCTCGACGAACGTCCTGCCCTCGACCTCCAGGCCCAGCGCCACGAAGAAGGCGGTCACGACGTCGAGATCTGCGACCGTCAGGCCGACGTGGTCGAAGCGCCGTACATGTGACATAGGCCCGTCCTCCGCCGTCGTACCGGCCGTGCATCCGCCACGGTAGGCGATCTCAGTACCTCTCGTCGCGGGACCTCCGCAAACGCACACCATCAGCGGCAGAAGCCGACGTTCAGCCAAAGGATGGTGTGGCATAGCCATACAGCCGAGCCGGTCGTGCGTTGGCTGTGGCCGAGTCGTCAGCGACTCGGGGCCGACTAGATAACCGCGCGCCGAGCCACCGGTATGCGCCGGCTGTTGGACCGATGCGGACCGGGCAAGGACCGCGCATGTGGGATGAATCTGACGCTGGGGCTGCTAGCGGGCCGGTCGCGGCCGGACAAAGCCAGCCAGCATCTTCCCGACCTCAATCGTGCCCGTCCCGCTCGTAACCACCGGATCGCGCGCGGCGAAGGCGCGCAACTCCTGTTCGTCGTCGGCCTCCACAACGCCCAGGCCCCACGAGCCGCTGCTGTCGAGCACGGGACCGAAGATCACCATCTGGCCGGACTCGACCCAGGGACGCCAGTGATCGGCATGGCGGGCCATGATCTCCCGCTCCTCATCGCTCATGTCCAGCGCGAATGTCGGACGGGGAGCCTTGAGCCTGAATACGAAGGTGCTCATGAGACAAGGATGCCAAGTTCCTGACGAAGACCCGGGCACACCACCGTCGGTCATCGCGGCACGGGCCATCGACGTCTCCGGACCGGCCGTTGTGTGCGAGTCCGGCGCACGGCTGTCGGGTCCTGAGGCGGCGCGTTCGAATGTCTCCTCCACCCAGCCCCCGTCGGGTAGTCCTCCACCTCCCCTCCATCGCGAGGGCATCCGGCCTGCGCACCCGCATCCGTCACTGGTCGTATCCAGTGAGGAGGACATGCCAGGCGGTCCGCTACCAAGGAGGGCAGCCAGCACGAGGCGACGACTGGCTACTTCGGTCCTCTTCGGTCGGCCAAGTACGTGCTGCTCACGACGTTTCAGGAAGATGGCATCCCGGTATCCACCCACGTGCACGGAGTGGTCGACGGTGACCGGGCCTACTTCCGGGCCTGGCGCCAGTCGGGCACCGCCAGGCGCCTCCGGCATACCGATGACGTGCAGGTGACGGCATGCCCCATGCTGGGCTTGACGGTGGGGCCGCCGCTCGATGCGGTCGCGCGGCTGCTTTCCGGCGAAGAAGCCAGCTGGGTCGCCAGGAAACTGGCCCGCAAGTACCCGCTGCGACAGCGTTTCCTGATTCCGCTTGCTCGGTCGGACGCGGGGATGGCAGCTGGCGCACTACGAGCTGCTGACCTACGAAGCCGCGGCCAGCCAAGACCTAGACCCGGAAGCTTCCAGCCACGCTGACCGCCACGTGTGCCCCGATTCAGGAGTAGGTCCGCACTGCCCAGCAAGCGTGGAGATCAGCCGCGAGGGGCTGGCCCTGGATTCGGCGGATTAACAGTCCGCGTAGGTCACCGTGCGTTCAGCCGTTCGGATCAATAGCCCGTCGTTCTTCCTCCTGAACGGCTGCGCGGAGATGTCACGGTCTGTCGGCGGCACGTAATACTGACCCCCGGCGTGGCATGGCAGGTCGTCAGAATTCAGCCGCCGTTGACAACGGTCACACACTGCTCCGGCACCGTCATGGTCGAACAGGGCCCCGGGATAATCCACTGCTGGCCGCGACCTGGCCGGACGCAGCAGGCCTGTGCTGGGGTCAGCGGCCGGGAACAGATCGGAGGCTACGCGCGTCAGGCCTGGCGGGCCGAGTCTGGCGGTCGGCTAAGGCCAGCTGAAGTGGCGGCGCGGGCGTGGATGTGTGGCATCCTCGCTGCCCTGCTCCGTCCGTGTCGAGACGTCGCGGCCGGGCGAGCCACGTGGAGCACGGCGGGCTGAGGCTGCCCTGAGAACTGAGTCGTCTCGAACGGATGCGGGAGTTTCAAACCATAGATCGGCCAGCGGCATGACCGGACGTCTTGATGTCCTGCTGACCGCTGCGGGGCTCGCGGGCTGGCTCAAAGTGTGCTGTGCGCGGGACACTGCTCGGGTGGCGCCGCCTGAAGACCCTTATTACCGCCGCGACCTCGCGCTTGTTCACCACCGCGGCTTTGGCTTCCACGCGCGGGCCTGCGCGCCGGGGATCTTGGCGCTGCTGGAGCCGGTGCGAACGCGAAACGGGCTCGTCCTGGAACTGGGCTGCGGCAGCGGCCTGCTCACCCGGGAACTGACCGCCGCCGGGCACCGCGTCATCGCCACCGACGCCTCCCCGGCCATGCTGGACCTGGCCCGCAGCCACGCCCCGGCCGCCGGGGACATCCGCCTGCTGGTCCTTCCCGGAGACGTGCTGCCCCCGGCCGATGCCGTGGTCTCGGCGGGCCACGTGCTCAGCTACCTGCCCGATGAACACGCCATTGACCAGGCGCTCACCGCGATCGCGCGAGCGCTGCGGCCTGGCGGCCTGTTCGCCATCGACATCTGCGACCTTGCCTACGGGCAGGCCCGGCACGACGCCCCGCCCGCTGCCCGCGTCCACGACGACTGGGCGATCATCACACGCTTCCAGCTCCCCGCACCCGGCCGGTTCGTGCGCCAGATCACCACCTTCGTCCGGGCCAGCGACGGCTCCTGGCGCCGCGACGACGAGACCCACCACAACGTACTCATCGACACCGCTCGCGTGCCCGCGCTGCTCGCCGCCGAAGGGGTCCAGGTCACGGTGGCCTCCGCGTTCGGAACCGAGCAGCTGCCCACCGGACTGCGCGTACTGATCGGGCGGCGCGCCGCCTAACCAACCGGCACCCTACCACACGCCGATCCCACCGGCGGCCCTAATCGCGGCATGAGCGGGCATCCGCGATGTCGCCAGGCCATGAATGTTTGCACTCCTTCGGCTTGGCCGTCGGCCGTGCCGGTCTGCGAACGCGTCGGCGAACCATGCTGGACCGCAATCGGGGCGCGGGCGATGACACCTCGGTGATCATCAACTGCTCTGCGCAGAGCCCTCGAATACCTCGTACCGGTCCAGCGCTGACGGCCGTCAGGAGTGGCTGGGCGAGGGCTTGGCTGTGCTGTTGTGACCGCCATGGCGGCCGGGCGGGGGCGGTCCGGGCACGTTGGGTGTGGCCGATGTGGTCCGCAGCAGGGTGGGCATCATCTTGAGTGCCTTGGCGAACGCGGCCTTGTACTGCCGGACTCCGGCGTTGAGTGCCTGCTGGTTGGCGCTGACGAACTGCTGCTCGTAGCTCGCCTGGACGGCGAAGTAGATTCCGGCCAGGTCGCTGCTCAGCGTGCAGTTTGCGTCGGCCACGGCCATCGCGATCTGGGCCTTGTTCTGTGCGGCGGTCGGCTGGCCGGGCGGGGTGAGCGGGCCGGGGTTCGGCCCGGGGGTGGCCGTAGCCCAAGGGTCACTTGTGCCTGCTGTGAGAACGTGTTCGCGTTGGAGGTGCTGTACCCGTTCTTGGCCATGCAGGCCGACCAGTTGGCCATCGCCTTCTTGATCGAGCCGTCCGCGACCTCGGCGTTGCCGATGTCGTTGTTGAGCGTCTCGATGATGGCCATGGAGTGGGCGAACTGGGCGTTGTTGAAGTTCTCCAGGATGTTGAAGCACTCGCCGCGGCCGCTTGCGCCCCGGCGGGCATGCCGGGCGAACGGCGCGCCGGGCTGGCCTGGGCCGCTCGCCGCCCCCCAGCCGCCCGGCGCCAGTGGGGGTTCCGGCCAGGAAGCCTTGCTGTGCCGCGAGCGCGGTGCCGATATAGCCCTGCCACCCGTATGGCGACGCTTCCGTGAAGCCACGGTTGGTGCGCCCCGGGTACGGCGCCTGGGCGGCGTACTGGCCGTAGCCCGCGTCGTTCATGCACGCGGTGTGCAGGGCGTCGTAGGTGTCGCCGGGCGCCAGCCCGTCGTTGTCGACAGCGCCGAGCCCCGCGTAGGGCGTGAACGCCTCCGAGGGCCAGGGCAGCCTGGGCGGAGGCCGGGGCGGGCGGCCTGCCGACGGCGGGCGGCGTCACATC
>CAVQPP010000049.1:0-5463 GCA_963714445.1 uncultured Actinomycetota bacterium | reverse complement strand
GGCCGCGTTCAGGTTAGTCTACCTGCGTCTTCGCCACCATCTCCTACCGTCGCAGGATCTCCTGAGCCGACGCCGACCGCCAACGCAGACCGGTCCGGGCGAGATGCAGCGGGGTTGCGAGAGCATGCTCACGATCGGTCAGCTGGCGGCCTGTGCAGGACGTACGGTGCGGGCGGTGCGGCACTATCGCCAGATCGGGCTACTGCCCGAGCCGGAGCGGGATGCTTCGGGTTACCGGCGGTACCGCGCAGACGGCGGTCGTGTCCCTCATCAAGATCCGCACCCTCGCGCCAGCGCAGGCGTGCCGCTGTCTCAGATCGGCCAGCTGCTCCAGGGGCGCACCGGCCTTTGCCGAAGCGGTCAAGAAAATCGACAGCCAGCTACGCGACGAGATCGAACGGCTTGACCCAGCCGCGAGCCGATCTCGCAGCTCGCCGCCGGGGACAGCCTGGCGCTCCAACCGAGGAGGTGATCTCCTCTGTTGACCGGCTTCGGGAGATCGGCGCGTCAGAGCGGATGGTGGCGGCTGAGCGGGACGGGTCGGTGCTCGGTCACGGCTCGCTGGCCCGACAGCATTTGGCGGATCATGCCCGCGAAATTCGCGCAGCTCGAAGACCCGCGACTCGTCCGGCTCTACCGGGTCCTGTGGAAGCTCCTCGAAAGCGACTGGGCCGACAACCCGCTTCTGGAGGAAGCCGCCGACATCATGGCCGGCATGCTCGAGCAGGCGTAAGCGCCTGGTTCGGCGGGCTGTGGCCCGGAATTATTGCGACATTATTGGGCACGATTGCTGGCATTTATTATTTTATCGAACCAATACAAAATTTCGCCCATTGACCGACCCCCTCCAGCCCATTGACCGAGCGCCGTGGGGGCCGTTTGATCGGTCAGCTCGGTCGGTTTACTGCTTAATTTATAGGCTTGTCAAGAGCCGCCCCCTGCACCGCCCAATAAGTTTCCCCATCGAGGCCTAATTTTACCGAAGTATGTTTTAGGCGGTCGATGACGGTGTCGGCAACGATCGGGTCTTCGATCAGTTCCGGCCAGTTTTCCAATGGGACTTGGGGTCGTAAAGATCGTCGATTTTTCTCCGGTGCGCGCCTTGAGCAGATCGACGAAGTCATGTGCCTCTTGCGCCATCAACTTTCGTAAACCAAAATCGTCTATGATAAGGACGTCAGGCCTTGCCATTTTTGCTCGCCACTTAAGATATATGCCGGCAGTCCTCGCCATCTGCTGGTGCTCGAGCAGATCCGGCCTACCGGGGGACTGCGGTTGACGGGCTCGAGTTCACCGCGCGGGCGAGGACCCTCGACCCTGGGCGGCTGCTGGAGGCCTACCACAGCTCGGCTGCGACGCTGAACCTGTGCCGGGCGTTCGTCAGCGGCGGGTATGCGGTTGCCGGCAGGTGCACGCCTGGAACCAGGACTTCGTGGCGGCCAGCCCGGCCGGCGAGCGCCGCACCAGCGGCTGGACGACTCACTTCCTGGCTTTCAAAAGCAGGCGCCGCTTGTGGCGACGTCTGGGAGGTGTGATTGAAATGGCTCTGAACCCCCGCTTCGCGCTCGACAACACCGCCGTCCTCGCCGGTGGCTTCCTCGCCGTCTCCGCGATGGCCTTCTCGGCCGACGTGGCCGGCTGGCTCGGCTTCGGCGTCTCCACCGGAGTCACCGTGCTCGCCGGGCTCGGCGCGACGCTCGCGCGCCGCACCGGAGCCAAGGTGGGCCACGGCCTGCTCGCGCTCGTCGGCCTCTGGTCCCTCGTCGCGGCGCTCACCTTCTCCGGCACCCTGCTGACCTGGCTCGTCTTCGCCGACGCGCTGGCCGTCGTCGCGCTGGCGCTCGCCGACCTGACCGCACACGAGCTCACCACCGAGCGCGTCGTGCACCAGCTCGACGTTCGCGGCGACACGACCACCAGCACCCCGCAGCCGGCGATGACCAGCAACGGCCTCGGCGTCTGAAAACTCCCGCAAATCCGCAAATCCCACAAACCCACCCTCTAAGACCAGCGACTCCGGTCCCGTCGGGCATCACGCCTCGCCGGGACCGGAGTCGTTCTTCATCCACCAGCCGTCGCCGTTCTTGTCCTCGGCGCGCCGTTAGTCCACACTGGAGAGGTAACCGAACGAACGGTCGGTAGGGAGTTGGTGGTCGGTCGTGCAGGAGCAGTTCGACGAGACGATCGCGCGCGATCAGCGCATCGAGCCGCGCGACTGGATGCCGGACGGCTACCGCTCGACGCTGATCCGGCAGATCGCCCAGCACGCCCACTCGGAAATCATCGGCATGCAGCCCGAAGGCGAATGGATCACCCGCGCGCCGTCGTTGCGCCGCAAAGCGATCCTGTACGCGAAGGTCCAAGACGAGGCCGGGCACGGACTCTACCTCTACTCGCGCCGCCGAGACCCTAGGCGCCGACCGCGCCGACCTGACGCTGCGTCTGGTCGAGGGACGCCAGAAGTACTCGTCAATCTTCAACTACCCGACGCCCACGTTCGCCGACGTCGGCGTGATCGGCTGGTTCGTAGACGGCGCCGCGATCTGCAACCAAGTTCCGCTATGCCGCTGCTCCTACGGGCCATACGCGCGCGCGATGGTGCGCATCTGCAAGGAAGAGTCCTTCCACCAGCGCCAAGGCTACGAACTTCTCCTGACCATGATGCGCGGCACCGAGGCGCAGCAGCAGATGGTACAGAACGCGGTAGACCGCTGGTGGTGGCCGTCCCTGATGATGTTCGGCCCGCCGGACGACGACTCGCCGAACTCCGCGCGCTCGATGGCGTGGAAGATCAAGCGGCATTCGAACGACGAACTGCGCCAGCGCTTCGTCGACATGACCGTCCCGCAGGCGGAACGGCTCGGTGTCACCCTCCCCGACCCCGAACTGCGCTGGAACGAGGAGCGCGGCCGCCACGACTTCGGCACCCCCGACTGGACCGAGCTGCAGCGTGTCATCGCAGGCGACGGTCCTTGCAACGAGCAGCGCGTCGCACGCCGCCGCGCCGCCCACGAAGAGGGCGCGTGGGTACGCGAGGCGGCGACCGCGTACGCGGCGAAGCAGGCGGCCCGGCAGCAGCAGCTGGAGGTCGTCGCATGACCGCCACCAACGGAGCCAACGGCGCGAGCGCACCGAAGGAAATCAGCGAATCCACCGCAGCCGCCGACGCCTGGCCCCTCTTCGAGGTCTTCGTCCGCGCAAAGCGCGGCCTGAACCACGTGCACGTCGGCTCACTCCACGCGGCCGACGAGCGCATGGCGCTCACCAACGCCCGAGACCTCTACACCCGCCGCAACGAAGGCGTCAGCATCTGGGTCGTGCGCTCGTCGCACATCCACGCCTCCACGCCGAGCGAGAAAGACCCCTTCTTCGCGCCGGCCGGCGACAAGGTCTACCGCCACCCGACCTTCTACGACATTCCCGACGATGTCCCGCACATCTGAGCCCTCAAGTCCGGAATCCGGAGCCAGCCGCATGCGTGACGATGACGACGATCACGTCTACATGTCCCTCACCGAGGGGCATGAGGACGGCGATGCGCGTTGGGCGTTCGGCACCGGATTCGAGGATCCGCTGCACGGCCTGTCCACCGCGCTATCGCCCGGCGTAGACGGCCATGCACTCGCCGCGCAATGCCTAGAACTGGCCGACGACGCCCTAATCAGTGCCCAGCGACTTGGCGAGTGGTGCACACTCGCACCCGAACTCGAAGTCGAACTCGCACTCGCCAACCTCGGACTAGACCTACTGGGCCAAGCGCGCCTGCTCTACTCCCGCGCAGGCCAAGTGGACGGCACCGACCGCAACGAGGACGCGTACGCGTACTTCCGCGACGCCCCCGAGTTCCGCAACGTCCAGCTAGCCGAGCTGCCCAACGGCGACTTCGCATTCTCCATCGCACGCCTGCTCGTCTTCTCGACGTGGCGCCTAGCCCTCTTCAGCCGACTGACCAACGCGCCAGATCCCGTCCTAGCCGCGATCACCGCAAAGGGCGTCAAGGAACTGACCTACCACCGGCAATTCGCCGCCGAGTGGACCGTGCGCCTAGGCGACGGCACCGACGAGTCGCATCGCAGGATGCAGAACGCCCTCCACGACGTCGCCCCTCACGTCCCCGAGCTATTCGCAAGCTCCACCGCCGCCGACCGCGACGCCATCCGCACCGAGCTCCTAACCGTCCTGCGCGAGGTCACCACGACCGCCGGCCTAGTCCTCCCGCCTCTAGACTCCCCACCCAACGCCGCGCCCTCCTCCGGCCGCACCGGCACACACACCGACCACCTCGCCCCCCTGCTCGCCGAACTCCAGAGCGTCGCTCGCGCGGACCCGGAGGCGACATGGTGAACGGCCAAGTACGCAAAGCCCTGACGATCGCCGAGCAGGTCCCAGACCCCGAACTGCCGATGCTCACGCTCGCCGACCTAGGCGTAGTACGCGGCGTCGAACTCAACGCCGACGGCACCGTCACCGCGATCCTGACGCCGACCTACTCCGGCTGCCCCGTGATGGCCGAGATGCACGCCGAAGTAGTCCGCCGCCTACGCGACGCAGGCTTCGAACACGCTCGCACGCGTACGCAACTCGCTCCCGCATGGAGCAGCGACTGGATCACGCCGCACGGCCGCCGCAAGCTGGCAGAGCACGGCATCGCGCCGCCCGGCGAGGCGCCGCTGCGCTGCTCCGGCCCGGTACCGCTGACGCTCGGGCCGACCAGGCACACCGTCCCGTGCCCGCACTGCGGCTCTGCGGACACCGAAGAGCTCTCCCGCTTCGGCGCGACCGCGTGCCGAGCGCTGCGACGCTGCCGCGCCTGCCTCGAACCCTTCGAGCACGTCAAGGAGCTGTGATGGCGACAACCGCGGCCGTGCCTTCCTCCGCCACGTCATCGTCCACTTCGCCGTCCTCAGCCGTGACACGTCGCCCACGCCGCCCCCGCCCGGCCTTCCACGCCCTGCGCGTCGCCAACGTCGAGCGCCTGTGCGAGGACGCCGTCGCGATCACCTTCGACGTCCCCGAACACCTCGCCGAGCAGTTCGCCTTCCAGCCCGGCCAGTCGCTAACCCTCCGCCGCGAAATCGCCGGACGCGACGAACGACGCTCGTACTCCATCTGCGCTCCCGCCGGCAGCGCCCCCCGCATCGGCGTCCGCGAAGTCGCCGATGGCCTGTTCTCCTCCTGGCTAGTGCGCGACGTCCGCCCCGGCGACATCCTCAACGTCATGACGCCGATCGGCTCGTTCACCCCCGACCCGGCGCTGCCCGCACACCACATCCTCATCGCCGCCGGCTCCGGCATCACCCCGATGACGTCGATCGCAGGCTCCGTACTCGCCGGGAACCCGGACTCGCGCGTCACCCTCTTCTACGGCAACCGCCGCAGCAGCACGGTCATGTTCGCCGACGAACTCGCCGACCTCAAAGACCAGCACCCGGCCCGCTTCCAGATCGTGCACGTCCTCTCCAG
>CAVQPP010000048.1:0-11293 GCA_963714445.1 uncultured Actinomycetota bacterium | reverse complement strand
TTATGTTCGCTGGAGCCGATTACGTATTGCTGGCTTCCTTGGGCAGCCGGTCCCCCGGGCGCAGCGCCCCGGTCACGATCATGCCCTTGATCTTCTCGATCGCCTCGTCGGTGACCGCCACCTGCGACTCCCGTCCACCCTGCCGCAACCTGCGGGCTGCTCGCCGTAGGTCATCGGATCTCTCCATTGAACCAGTATCACCGGTATGGGTGCACGCCGCCCAGTGGATCCCAATCGATAGGGTGGGCGCCGTGATCGAGCGGATTTCCAGCCGGATCGTCTACGAAAACGCGTGGATGTCGGTGCGTGAGGACGAAATCGTCCGCGCCGACGGGACCAAGGGCATCTACGGCGTCGTGGACAAGCCGCCGTCCGCGCTCATCGTGCCGCTCGACAACGACGGGTTCTGGCTCGTCTCGCAGTACCGCTACACGGTCGGCGGCCGGTACTGGGAGTTCCCGCAGGGCACGCTGCCCAACCGGGCCGACGACGACCCGATCGCCGTGGCGCGGCACGAACTGGCGCAGGAAACCGGCCTGCGAGCCGAACGGTTCGCACCGCTCGGCCACTTCTTCCACGCGTATGGCTACTCGAGCCAGGACTGCAACGTGTGGCTGGCGACCGAGCTGAGCCGCGACCCGGATGCTGCCGAGCCCGACCCGGAAGAGATCGACCTCGTCGCGAGGTGGTTCCCACGCGACGAGGTCGAGGCGATGATGCGCGACGGCCGGATCACCGATCTGGGCACGATCGCCGCTTACGGCCTGCTGCTGCTCGACGAGCGCACCAGGTCCTGAGCTCTTCCGGCGTCTGGGTTACAGGCCCAGCGACTTGGCGACGATCGTCTTCATGATCTCTGTCGTGCCGCCGTACAGGCGCGAGACGCGCGAGTCGGCGTACAGGCGCGCGATCGGATACTCGTTGATGTACCCGTAGCCGCCGTGCAGCTGCAGGCACTTGTCGATGATGCGGCCGGCCGCCTCGGTGGTGAAGATCTTGGCCGCCGCCGCGTCCGCCGGAGTCAACTTGCTCTCGTCGAACAGCTCGACCGCGCGGTCGGTGAAGGTCTGCACCGCCTGGAACTCGGCCTGGCACTCGGCGAGCACGAACTTGGTGTTCTGGAACGCGGCGACCGGCTGGCCGAACGCCTTGCGCTCCTTGACGTAGTCGATGGCGAAGCGGATCGCCGCGCCGGCCGAGGCCGACGAGCCGACCACGATCGCCAGCCGCTCCTCGACCAGGTTGTGGGTCAGGTACTTGAAGCCCTGGCCCTCCTCGCCGAGCAGGTCCTCGACCGGGACCTTGACGTCCTGGAACGCCAGCTCCGCGGTGTCCGAGGTCTTCAGGCCGATCTTGTCCAGCTTCTTGCCGATGCTGTAGCCCGGGGACTTGGTGTCCACGTACAGGATCGACAGGCCGCCGCGCCGGTCCTCCGGGGTGGCCGGGGCCGTGCGGGCGACGACCAGCACCCGGTCGGCCAGCACGCCGCCGGAGATGAAGGTCTTGGCGCCGTTGAGGATGTAATGCGTGCCGTCGGCCGACAGCTTCGCGGTGGTCGCGATGCCGGCCAGGTCCGAGCCCGTGCCGGGCTCGGTCATCGCCAGCGCGCCCATCATCTCGCCGGAGACGAAGCCGGGCATCCAGCGCTGCTTCTGCTCCTCGCTCGCGAACGCGAGCAGGTACGGCCGCACCAGGTTGGTGTGGATGGTGTACGCGCCGAAGGTCACGCCCACGCGGGCGCACTCCTCGGCGATCACCATGTTGAACTTGTAGCTGGTCTCGCCGCCGCCGCCGTACTCTTCCGGCACGTTGATCCCGTGCAGGCCGAGCTCGCCGAGACGCAGGTAGAACTCGCGAGGGACGTGGCCCTGCTTCTCCCACTCGGCGTAATGCGGAGCGACGTCGGATTCGATGAAGTCCCGGATCATCGACCGGAACGCCTCGTGGTCCTCGTTGTAAATGCTGCGGAGCACGGGGTATGCCTCCTCGCGAATACTATTGAACGCTCGTTAAGCTACTCGCCAGTAGCACCGTCTGTCCAGAGAAACACTCTGTCCAGAGCCGGTTCAAAGTGCGTCGAGCCGCGGTCGAGACCCGATAAAGGGCGATCGACGCGGCACCCGGCGGCGTGTATTGGGCACGAACATTGAGAACGACCAGCGTGCAGCCAGCACGACCAACGTGCGTGAGCAGCGAGCAGAAGGAGTCGCCCCGTGGCCGACCGCCCCGCCGGACACCAAGCCCTCCTCGACGCCGCCTCCGCGGAGTTCGCCGAGCGCGGCTACTACGCCACGTCGGTCCGCGACATCGCCGCGCGCGCCGGGGTGAGCCTGTCCGCTCTGTACCACTATTACCCGAGCAAGCACGCCCTGCTCGCCGCGATCCTCCACGAGGGGATGGACGCCTACTTCTCGCTGTGCCACGAGGCGCTGGCCGAGTCGGGGCGTGACCCGGCCAGGCGGCTGGCGGCCATCGTCGGCGCGACGGTGCGGTACCGCGCGGAGCGGTCGGTAGCCAGCCTGATCCTGATCAACGAGGCGCGAGCGCTGCCTCCGGAGACCGCGGCGGAATACCGGCAGCGGGAACGTCAGGCCACTGACCTGTTCCGCTCGGCGATCGACGCCGGCATAGTGAGCGGAATTTTCACCACGCCGTACCCGGACGACGCACGCCGCACGATCATCGCGGCGTGCAACGCGGTCGCGCAGTGGTACCGGCCGAACGGACCCGTGCCCCTCGATGCATTAGTGGAGCGGTACGTCACGTTGGCGTACACGCTGCTCGGTTACCGGCGGCGCACGCCGCTCGCGCGTGCCACCAACTCGTACCACCTAACGGACCCAGCGATTGACACGACCGGCACGCACGAATAGACCCGTACACGTGATCATCGCCACTGACGAGCTCGAGCGGGAGCTGTCGGCCGGAAGCGTCATCACCGACCCCGACCAGATGACCGCGTACTGCAACGACGAGCACTCGTACGTCACGCCGGGACGCCCGTGCGCGGTCGTCGTCGCGCACGACCGTGACGACGTCGTGGCGGCGATGCGTTGGGCCACACGAAACCGCGTACCGGTCGTCCCGCGTGGCGGCGGTACGGGGATCGTCGGCGGCACGGCGGCGATCGACGGCTGCTTGATGCTGTCGCTCGCCAAGATGACCGCCATCCGCGAGTTGCTGGTAGCGGACGAACTCGCCGTCGTCGAGCCCGGCGTTATCAATGCGGATCTGGACCGCGAGGCGCGCAAGCACGGCCTGATGTACGCGCCGGACCCGTCGAGCTACGAGACGTGCACGATCGGCGGCAACATCGCTACCAACGCGGGCGGGCTGCGGTGCGTGAAGTACGGCGTCACGCGTGAGTCGGTTCTTGGCCTCGAGGCGGTGCTCGCCGACGGCACGGTCATCCGTACCGGCCGTAGGACGATCAAGGGCGTCGTCGGCTACGACCTGACCAGCTTGCTCATCGGCTCCGAGGGCACGCTGGCCGTGGTCACCGAGGCGACGCTGCGGCTGCGTCCGGCGCCGAAGCAGCCGCCGGTGACCGTGGCGGCGGAGTTCCCGACGGTGCGTCAGGCCGCCGAGACCGTTTGGGCGATTATCCGATCGGCGGTCGGGCCGAGCCTGCTGGAGATGATGGACCGCGCGTCGCTCAAGGCGCTCGACGACTGGCGCAACATCGGCCTCGACCCGGCCACCGGGGCGATGCTGCTGGCGCAAGCCGACGGATCCGACGCGCAGGCGGCGGCCGCGGTGATGGCAGCGTGCTGCGAAGAGGCCGGCGCGTCGCTGGTCGCGGTCTCGCAGGACGAGGCGGAGGCGGCGCAGTTGCTGGACATCCGGCGAGCGTCGTTCACCGCGATCGCGCGCCTCGGCTCGTGCCTGATCGAGGACGTGTGCGTGCCGCGGTCGCAGCTGCCTGAGATGTTCGACGCGGTCGCCCGGATCGCGGAGAAGCACGGCGTGATGGTGCCGACGGTCGCACATGCCGGCGACGGCAATCTGCATCCGGTCTTCGTCTTCGACGGCTCGCTGGGCGAAATCCCCAGCGAGGTGTGGGCGGCGGCCGACGAGGTGTTCCGCACGGCGCTCGCCCTCGGCGGGACGCTGACCGGCGAGCATGGGATCGGCACGCTCAAGCGGCACTGGCTCGGCGATGAACTGGGCGAATCGACGCTGGCGGCGAACCTCGCGATCAAACAGGCGCTCGACCCGCTCGGCATCCTGAACCCCGGCAAGGCGATCTGAACCGCGGCGATCGCTCCGCTACTCCGCGGCGAAGAACGAGGACGTCGCGGCGTCCGGCAGCTTGCTCTCGCCGTCCAGGCCGCGCCGTCGAGCCTTGCGAAGGGATTCGAGCCCTGCGAGGTCGAGCGTGCGCGTCTCGTTGCCGGGGGTGCGCACAGGCAGCGGATCGGACGCCGCAGGAGCGGCGGCGGGCTCGGCGGCCGTGCGCTTGACGGAGTAGCCGATGGCGGCGGTGACGCCCGGCAGCCAGCCGAGAACCGCGCCGAGCAGCGCCATCGTGGCTGCCTGCAGCGCCAGGACGTCTCCGGTGGGCGTCCCCGGCGGGATCGGCAGGTCCAGGATCCGCATGCCGGGCGCGAGCGAGTGATCGATCAGCCCGGCGATCAGGCCGGTCACCGCGGCGGTCAGCGTGGCCACGCTCCAGACGCCGAGCAGGAGCGAGAGCTTTGCGCGGCGCAGCGCGAGACCGCCGGCGAGCATTCGCGCGCCGAGCAGCACCATCAGCGGCCAGCCCAGATCCAGTACGAGCCCTGCGATCCAGTGCCCGGCGCTCTGCCCGGCCGGGGCGGACGAGCCGTGCGGCCCGACGGTCCAGTGGAAGACGCCGAGCGAACCCGCGAGCAGCGGGACGCCGCGCCCGACCGGCCGTCCGGCCAGGCCGGAGATGGTCGACCATGTCCAGGGGTTACCGATGGCGACGGTGAGCAGCAGTACGGCCCCGCCGGCGCAACCGGCGATCCCCCATCGGCGACGCGGCGAGAGAGTCGACAGGTATGTACGTGCCATGGCAAGCAAGCTTCGCCGTACGATTGAGCGATTTCAAGCCCCGAATGCGTAGCCGATCAGTTACCGATTCGTGACAATGCGGCGGTCAGCGCGTTGCGATCACCGCGGTCACACCGTGATCTTGCCGCACTTTCGCCACATTCGTACCACCGCGATTCAACGCCGTTTTGTCAGCGCGATTGTCAGCCCGCTCTGCTTTGATGGCCGCATGACGATCATCATGGACTCGCAAAGCCGCACCGACCCGCCGACCGTCGGTGACGAGCGGACCCTGCTCACCGACTTCCTGGACCTCCAGCGCGACACGCTGGCCTGGAAGTGCTCCAGCCTGACCGGCGAGCAGCTGAAGCTGCGCTCGGTCGAGCCGTCGAGCATGTCGTTGCTGGGCCTACTGCGCCACCTTACCGAGGTCGAGCGCGGCTGGTTCAACAAGACCATCGCCGGAGAGGAGGCGCCGCCGCTGTACTACTCCGAGGAGCGCCCGGACGACGACTTCGACGACCTCGACTCGCACTCCCCCACCGAGGTATACGAGGCCTGGCAGGCCGCCTGCGCCCGCTCGCGCGAGATCACCGCCGCGCATGAGCTCGACTTCGAGGGCTCCCGGCCGCACCGCAACTACGCGCTGCGCTGGGTGCTGATTCACATGATCGAGGAGTACGCGCGGCACAACGGTCACGCGGACCTGATCCGCGAGCGTATCGACGGCGCGACCGGCGAGTAGCCGAACGGCGGTAACCGATCGACCAGTCGCCAGGCGAACAGGCGGGCGAGTAAGGCCCGGAACTCGGCGTTCGATGGCCCGATTGTGCGGTCTAGTACCCGCGACCGGCGGGCGGCTACTAGGCTAGCCCGACATGGAAATTGAGTCGCTGACCGCCTTTGACAACCACTTGAGATCCGCGCAGGGCAGCCTGGCGGGTTGCAGGGTCCAGACGGTCGATCTGTCCGATCGCGGCTGGGAGTTGCGCACCGCGGACGTCACCGACTCGGTGTTCCTGGGCTGTGGACTGAGCGAGTCGGTGGCCGCTGACCTGCGACAACGCGGGGCGATGGTCTTCCCGCCGGTGCCCAAGCTGCCGTTCGATCCGTATCGGTCCACGCTCTACACGGCCGACGAGCTCTACGACGGCATCGCGCAGAAGCCGTACGAGCAGACCCCTGACGCCCTGGCGTACGCCTGGGAATCAGGGCCGCGCGATCGTGAGGACGTGCTCGACGTCATGCTGCGCGGCCTGCACGACGACTCGATCACCGACGCGCTCGGCGACTTCCTGAAGGATCGGCGCACGGTGGCCGTACTCGGCGGCCACGCCGTGTCGCGTGACTCCTTCGGCTACGAGGAGGCCGCGCACCTCGGCAGGACCCTGACGCGTGCGGGATTCACGGTGGCCACCGGCGGCGGTCCCGGCGCGATGGAAGCGGCGAACCTCGGCGCGTACCTCACCCCGTTCAACGACGGCGCGCTCGACGAGGCCATGCAGACGCTGAGCGCGGCGAGGGACTTCCGGCGCGACCCGACGAAGTGGGCTCGCGCCGCGTTCGCTGTGCGCGCCGCGTTCCCGGCTGACCGCGCCGGACAGTCGTTGTCCGTGCCGACCTGGTTCTACGGCCACGAGCCGCCCAACGCGTTCGCCACCGCCATCGCGAAGTACTTCTCCAACGCGACCCGCGAGGACTACCTACTGGCTCGCGCGAACGCCGGCATGGTCTTCCTGCCCGGCGCGGCCGGCACCGTGCAGGAGATCTTCCAGGCCGCGACGCCCGCGTACTACTCGGGCAAAGGCGAGACGCCGCGACGCATCATCCTCGTCGGCGTCAACCACTGGACGAACACGTTGCCCGCGTGGCCGTTGCTGCGCGCGCTGGCTTACTCGCGGCCGATGGCCACCACGATCCATCTCGTCGACACGGCGGCGGAGGCGGGCATCCTGCTCACGCGCGTGCACTGACGCGTCGTGAGCTGACTCTTGTGCTTAGCGCTTAACCGGATGAGCTGCTTGCTCAGCCGGTCGAGACTCCTGCTCAGCCGGTCGCCTTCACCAGCGCCGTGAACAATGCCGGGTCGTCGCGCACCTCGGGATGCCACTGCACGCCGACCACAAACCGGCGGCGCGGCACCCAAGCCGCCTCGATGGTTCCGTCCTGCGCCCACGCACTGGCTACCAAGCCGTTGCCGAGCCGGTCGATCGCCTGGTGGTGATGACAGGGCACGTCGACGCCTTCGCCGAGCAGCGAGCCTGGCAGCGCGCTGGTGTCCAGTCGCACGCGCACGGTCCCGTAGACGCCGGGCGCTGGGCGATGCCGCTCGCCGCCGGCGAGGTCGGGCAGGTGCTGATGCAGCGTGCCGCCGAGGCAGACGTTGATCAGCTGCAGTCCGCGACAGATCCCGAGCACCGGCAGGTCGGCTTGCAGCGCCGCCATCAGCAGCGCGGTCTCCCAGGTGTCCCGGTCAGCCTGCGAACGCTCCGCGAACGGATCGGGCGCCGCGCCGTAGCGCACGGGTTCTATGTCGGGACCGCCGCTGAGGATGAGCCCGTCGAGTCGGGGTACCACCGCGGAGGCCGCGTCGTCCGCGCCTATCGGTAGCAACACTGGAACGCCGCCGGCCGCGGTCACGTGGTCCGCGTATGCATGCGGGAGCAGCGCAGCGGGGGTGTGCCATACGCCCCAAGCCGCGTGGGTCCGGTAAGCCGTCAGGCCAATCAGAGGCCGCACATCACTCATCATGGCAGTGATGCCCACGTCGCGGCTTGGTTATCCCGGCGTTCTTACCGCCTTTTCCCGGTTACGACCGGTCTGCGCCAGACGCGCCGAAGTCGCCGGCTTCAGCCGTGGACTCGTCGGCGTCATCGAAACGGCCCAGCGCGGCAGCGCGCGCGAGACCCGGCGGCAGGCTGCCAGAGCCCGCGATCCTGTCGTGGAATTCGCGTCGCGAGCCGAGTCCGAGCGCCATGTACTCGTCCCGGACGCGCTCGATCTCCAGGCAGCCAGTCAAGTACGACGGCGCCTGCGTCGGCCACGCGCAGTACCGCGAGACCTCGCCCTTTGCAGTGCCCGCGGACAGCGCGGACTTCTGCGCCATGAAGACCTCGGCCTGCTCGGCTGTCATGTCTCCGCAGTGCAACGCCGTGTCCACGATGATCCGCGCGGCGCGGAATGCGCGCGCCTCGACGTGGGCGAGCTCGTGGCGTGGGTCGGCGAAGTAGCCCTCGTCGCGCATCACGGTCTCGACGTAGAGCGCCCAGCCCTCGGAGAAGTACGGCGTGCGATGCACCTTCCGCAACGTGCGTGTCGAGTTCGCCGACCAGGACAGGTGCCAGTGGTGACCGGGGTACGCCTCGTGCACCGCGATCGTCGGTATCTGCACGCGCGAGTTGGTCGCGAGCCGCTGGCGAATCTGCTCCTCGGTGAAGCCCTCCGGGGTGAAGGGCACGAAGAAGTGTCCGACCCGCGAGGCGGTCAGCGGTGGCGGCGCCATGTACGAGGCCACCGACAGGATCGGGCGCTGGAACTCCGGCGAGGGCACCACCCGGCACTCCTCGCCCTGCGCGAAGGTCACCAGCTCGTGCTCGCGGGCGAAGCGGCGTGCCCGCTCAGTCTCTGCCTCGTACTCGGCGCGCATCGCGTCGAGCGTCGGCGGAGTGTCCTCCTGCAGCGTGGTGAGCAGGCTGTGCCAGTCGCCGGAATCGCCGGTGATGCTGTGGGCCAGGCCGCGCAGCTCTGCGTCGAGCGCCGCATACGCGATCTCGCCGCGCTCGTGCAGCTCTGCGGCGCCGTAGCCGAGAAGCTCGCGCTCCATCAGCAGCGCGGAGTACAGCTTCTCCCCCATCCGCCAGTCGCCGACCGCCTTGGCGCGGAAGGACTCAAGAAACCTCGTCGTCTCGTCGAACGCCGCTGCGGCAGGCTCGGCGGCCGCGATGATCCGCGCGGCTGACGCCAGGTCGGCGATCATCCCGGGCAGCGAGGAGGTGAGAAACGCGCGGGCGGTGCGGCACTGTCCGAGCCCGCGCTCGACGTGCAGCGGCGAGGCCAGTTCCGCGTCCAGGTTCTCCCGGCACGCGGCCAGCACCGCAGGCACCTCGGCGAGCTTGCCGAGCGTGTCCTCGACGAGCTTCGGCTCAGGCAGCAGCCGGTGCACGTAAGGCATCAGCAGGCTGAAGAGCGCCCCGGAGAGGTACAGGGAGGGATCCCGCCGCCAAACCGGCCAGCCGGCCAGCAGCCCCAGCCCGCGCAGCTGCGCGATCGCGAGCCGCCGGTCGATCTCGTCGTCGAGGTCCGACGCAGGAGCCGCCGCCTCGAACCGCTCAAGCCACGCCGCCGCCCCGCGCTCCCGCCCCAGCAATGCATCAGCGCTGTAGTCCCCGAGCGTCCCATCGTGCCCCACCGCGCCGAGTAGCTGAGCCACGGCCGGATTCTCGGCGAAGTACCAGGCGAGGTAGTCGGCGGTGAGCTCCGGCACGGAGGAAGGCCCGGTGGAAGGCATGGTCACGGGGTTGATCCTCGCCGGGCCACACCGGGGACGCAACCCTTGTCCAACCTCTCCCTGGACTGGTGTGCGAACGCATACAATGACGGGCTCAAGGAGGGAGCTGCCAGCGTGGAAGCCCGAGACGGCGACGTGGCCAAACCCGGTCGAACCGCAGCATATGCGGCCGAGCCGGACCCTGCTGCGCGCGACGACGCAGAGCCGTCCGGGGATTCTTCCGGGGATCCGCCTGGACGCCCATCCGCCGACGCAGATGGCTCCGTCGGCTCCGCGACCGGCCCGAACGGCAGCCCTGACGCAGGCGCCAGCGCCGATAGCAGCCCCGAGCGCGCAGAGCCGCAATCCGCCCCGTCGACGCCCGAGCGAGACGGCTCCCAGTCGACTCTTGGCGACCTATTTTCGCGACCGCCAGCCTCCGACGGCACGGCCGCAGCGACCGCACCCGACGACGTAGACGCCTAGCCCGACAGCAACACAACCGCCGCCGGAGTCTCGTCGTCCACCGACGCCGACTCGTCCACGTCCGCCTCCTCCTCCGCGCTGACGTCCGGTCGCCGGGCGGCGCGTCCAGACGTCAGCGGAGGCATCGGCTGTGCCGCACTACTGCTCCCTCTGATCGCCGTAGCAGGAGCGGTGCTGTGCTTCTTCGCCGGAGTGTTGTCGACGTCGAGCGGCTGCTCGTCCAACGGTTCCGCACTGTGCTCGTCGAACGGCCCGTGGTACGCGTTCGCGCTCCCGGTGTTCGTCTCGCCGCTAGTCGGTGCCGTCACGGCGATCGCCGCCGTGACCGTGCGCCGTCACCGCTCCACCTGGTTGGCGGTGGGCTACGGCATCGTCTTCATCAGCATCATCATCGGATTGGCCGTCGCTTCGACCGGCTCCAGCTGACCCGCCGCCGCCTCCGACCGCGCCGGCACCGGTCCTCGGCGTCGCCCCGCCTTCACCTAGTCGAGGCAGGCGAAGAGCTGATCCCACGCCGCCGAGTCGCCTTCGACGGTGTATTCCGCCACCGGGCTACGCATGCGGTCCCCCATGTGCTTGTGGAGGATCGTGATGTAGTTGCTGGCGTCGCTGACGACCGTGGCGTCGGCCACCTCGTCCGACGGTTCAGTCGTCGTGGTCAGCTTCGCCTTGTCGATCACGGCGGTGACCGTGCCGTCGGGGAAGCGGAACGAGACCACGCTGCGCGGCGTGTCCGGTGCCGGCGGCTTGAACATGTGGCGCAGTCCGACTGCGAAGTTGGCCGCATTTGACACGTCGGGCTTGTAGTCGATGTAGCGCACGAACTTGTGCGGGTTGCGCTTGGCGCGTTCCTCCGAGCGAGTACCGGACGTCACGTAGACGGCTTCCGGGTGCTGGCGCAGCGGCATGAGCACTTCTTGGCGGTGCTTCGCCGGGTCTGACAGGTACGTGCCGATGATGTCGTCGCCCGCCGGGCACACCGCCATGCAATACGCGGACTTGTAGTTCGGCTCGAACGACACCGCTTGCGTGAAGACGGCCGTCTCGTCGTCGCGGAACTTCGACCGGTAGGCGGCCGGTCCGCCCTCCATCGTGAAGGCCTCGAGCCAGTCGGGACTGAACTGCACGAACTCCCGATAGTTGTGGCCCATGCAGGCGAAGAAGTCAAAGTCGTCATCGGTGCGAATCGCGCCGACTGGACACGCGGCGACGCAAAGATTGCAGCCGTTACAGGGGTTGTAATCGAGCGGCTGGTTGTACTCGTCGATCTCCCTGTCGATGATGATCGTATTAAGCAAGATGAAG
>CAVQPP010000047.1:0-7219 GCA_963714445.1 uncultured Actinomycetota bacterium | reverse complement strand
CCACTCGTGGGATACTGTACCAAGAGGGATACTAGGCAGCTAGTCACGATTGTGAGATGGGACCCTCAAACGGGTGAACGGCGCTGCGATTGCCTTCGCTTCCAGGACCAGCAGTTTCCGTGCGCACACGCGGCTGCGGCCTTGGTCAAAGCAGGAAGAGATGTGAAGGAAGCTATTGGAGCTCAATACCTGCTAACAAACCTCATTAAGGCCTATGAAACCGTCCTCCAGCCATTTGTCATTGACCAATTAGAGCCAGAGGTCGAGATTTTCCCACCCCCGAGGCGCAACGTGCGAGGGCGTATTGGCCGCAAGCGGAAAGAGAAAGGCCAGAACCCTGGTACACAACAATCACAGCCTCAACGCTGTGGAGAGTGTAAGCAGCCGGTTCGTCGGACTCAGGGTCGGCAAGCAGTTCCCAGGCGTCGCCGGTGTGCACGACGCGTCCCATGTCGAGCACGACCGCGTCGCGCGCCGTCCTGCGCACGACGGCTAGGTTCTGCTCGACCAGCAGGATCGGCACCTGCTCTGCGATGCGTCCGAGCGCCGCGGCGACCATCGCGGTGAACTTCGGCGACAGGCCCTTGGTCGGCTCGTCGATCAACAGCAGTCGCGCCGGGCCGAGCAACGCGCGGCCGAGCGCGAGCATCTGCTGTTCGCCACCGGAGAGCGTTCCGGCGCGTTGCCGTGCTCGTTCCTTCAGCACCGGGAAGAGTTCGTGCACGAAGTCGTAGCGCGGTTCCGAGCGCGCGGGCTCGGCCAGCCGCAGGTTCTCCGCGACGGTCAGTCCGGCGAAAACGACACGGTCCTCCGGCACATAGCCGATCCCGCGGCGCGCGATCCGGTGCGTCGGCAGGGCACTGATGTCGCGGCCGACGAACCGAATCGAGCCGCCGACCGGATGCAGACCGAGGACCGACCTGACGGTCGTCGTCTTGCCGACGCCGTTGCGCCCGAGCAGCGCCGTCACGCCGGTAGACGCCACGTCGAACGTGACGCCGTGCAGAATCGCGCTACCGCCGAGCGTTACCGTCAGACCACTGATGCTCAGAACCGCTGCGCTCACAGCGGCTCCCCAAGGTACGCCTCGCGCACGGTCGGGTCGTCGATCACCGCGGCAGGCCGATCGCAGGCCAGCAACGCACCGTGGTGCAGGACAGCCACGCGCTGCGCGAGGCCGAGCACGACTTCCATGTGATGCTCGACCATCAGGATCGTCGCACCGTCCCGGTGTACCTCGCGGATCAGCTCGGTCAGCTCCGGCACTTCCTCGGCGGCCATGCCGGCCATCGGCTCGTCGAGCAGGATGACGCTCGGCCGCGCGGCGAGCAGAATCGCCAGCTCCAGCTTGCGTTTCTCGCCGTGCGACAACGCTCCCGCGCGAGCCGAGGCGCGGTTGGCGAGCCGCGTGCGTTCCAGCGCCCCGGCCGCGCGTTCACGTGCCGGACGACCGATTCGAGTCCAGACCTTGAGGCAGCCGAGCGGCCCGGCGATGGCCGCCTGCGCCGCGAGTTGCGCGTTCTGCTCGACGGTCATCCCGGGGAAGACGCTCGAGGTCTGAAACGTGCGGCCGAGTCCGCGCCGGACCCGCCGGTACGTCGGCAGCCGAGTCACGTCGCTGCCTGCCAGCACGATTCGCCCCGAGTCCGGCCGGATCAGTCCGCTGATGAGGTTGAACAGCGTGGTCTTGCCCGCGCCGTTCGGGCCGATGACCGCGAGCAGTTCGCCGGGCTCAACCGCGAAACCGACGCCGTCGACGATCGCGCGTCCACCGACTCGCCAGGTCAGTTCCCCGACCGCCAGCGCGGGAACCGGACTCGCGTCCGTTCCCGCGCCGACGCTCACATTCGCACTCACTCCTGCGGCCAGCGTTTCGGCCTCAGCCTCAGCCTTCGTATCCGCCACGGTCATCTCAGGAGCCTGAAGTGGACCACGCGGCCGTGGCCGGAGCAGGCGGCGCAATCGCGTCCGGGTCCACCGACTTGACGAGCTTCGCCGTCCACTTCGTGCCGGATCCGGTCAACGACGCCTGGAATTCCGGTTGCAGCAGCGCGTGATCAGACGCGCGAACCGCGTACTGACCTGCCACGCCCTGGAAACTCCAGCCCTCCAGCGCCGATATCTGCTTGCCGACGTCGGTCGGGTCGGCGGTGATCGCGTGCGCGTACATCTGCGCCGCGGTAAAGCCGTCCGGCGTGAACAGGTCCACGGTGCCGCCGGCCTTCTGTACGCTCGTGGTCATCGCGGCCTCGATCGGATTGCTGCCACCCGCCCCCGCGAAGTAGTGCGCGAGGAACTCGATCTTCGAACCCGCAGGTCCGGTCGCCGGGTACGTGGCCGTATTCGCCAGCCCGGTGACCACCTGCGTCGAGGACAGAACACCCTGCTGGTCCAGCGCGGTCCACAGCTGGGTGGCGTTCGCACCGGCCCAGGCCACGAAGAGCAAGTCGGGCTTCTTCGCCAGCACCTGCTGCGTGAACGGCGTGAAGTCGGTCGCGGCGAGCGGGACCAGCACGCTCGAGACGTTCGCGCCCTTCGCTCCGAGCACGGCCTTGACGCCCGCGGCGTTCGCGGTGCCGAACTCGGTGTTCTGCGCCAGCACCACGACGCGCTTGGCGGTCAGGTCGCCGACGAACGTCCCGGCCGTCGCGATGTCCTGATACGACTCGCGACCGGAACGGAAGGTGTAGCGGTTGAGCGCGTCGAGCTTGTCGGTCGCGGCGGGTCCGGCGATGAACAGCACCTTGTTCTGCGCGGCGACTGCGGCGACCTGCAACGCGATGGCCGAATCGACCGAGCCGCCGATCAACGTGACGCCCTGGCCGATCAGATCCTTGGCTTCGGACACCGCAGTCGTCGGATTATCGGCGTCGTCTTCAATCGTCAGTACGATCTTGTGCCCGGCTATCCGGCCAGTGCCGTGCGTGACGTAATCGATCCCTGCGTTGAGCCCCGCCAGGTACTCGGCACCGTACGACGCGTAGGGTCCGGACTTCGCGGTAATAATGCCGATCCTGATGTCGGCGCCCGTGGTCGCAGCGCCGCTCGCGCCGGACGCCGACGAGGGCGTCGCACACCCGGCCGTCGTCGCCACCGCAGCGGCGAGCGCCGCGCAGGCCAACCCCGCGCCAAAACGCCCGCGCGACGGAAGCTCACGCTGACGCCGCAGACGCTGCTGGCGCTCCTGGGCTAACCGTTGCCCCGAGTGCGGGCGGGTGGAGCGGATGGAGTGAGAGCGCATCGTCGCAGCTCCTCTTGATCCTCGAGGTCCGTTGAGTCCGACTGCCCGGAACCGTAGGAACTGCGGCGTTCGAGACCCATGGAGCCCGTCGCCATAGTCGGGGCGATCCACATGTGTGCGACCTCCATCCGAGCGATTGATGTGACCACAGACACTCACACCTGAAGGATCACGGCAGTACCGCACCGAGACGCCAGCGCTAGAGTCCGTTGACAGCAGCGGTGTCATCGGCCGTGGTGTCAACGGGGCCGGTGTCATCGGCAGCAGCTGCGCCGTCAACGAGGATTGGGCAGTCGACAAAGTTAGGGACGGGCTCGATGGACAAGGTGGTGACCGCGGCCGAAGCCGTGGCCGACATTCCGGACGGGGCGAGTATCGCCGTGGGCGGCTTCGGCCTCTGCGGCATCCCGTCCACGCTGATCGCGGCCCTGCTGGCGCGGGGCTCGACGGATCTGCGCGTCGTGTCGAACAACTGCGGGGTGGACGGCTGGGGGCTGGGCCTGCTGCTGGAGGCGGGCCGGATCTCCCGGATGACCAGCTCGTATGTCGGCGAGAACAAGGAGTTCGCCCGGCAGTACCTCGCCGGGGAGCTCGAGGTCGAGCTCACGCCACAGGGCACGCTCGCGGAGCGTCTACGCGCAGGCGGCGCGGGCATCCCGGCGTTCTACACAGCAACCGGCGTCGGTACGCAGGTCGCGGAGGGCGGCCTGCCGTGGCGTTACGCAGCCGATGGCACGGTAGCCGTCGCGTCGCCGGAGAAGGAAGTGCGGACGTTCAGCGGCCGTGAGTACATCCTCGAGCAGGCGATCACCACGGACTTCGCGCTCATCCGGGCCGCCGTCGCCGACCGACACGGCAACGCGGTCTTCAACGGCTCCGCGCTGAACTTCAACCCCCTCGCGGCGATGGCCGGCCGGATCTGCGTGCTCGAGGCCGAGCGCATCGTCGAGCCCGGCGAACTCGCGCCGGCGACCGTGCAGCTCCCGGGCGTGCACGTCCACCGGGTCATCGAGGCGACGGTTGCCGAGAAGCGCATCGAGCGCCGCACCGTACGCCCGCGCCCAAACACCGCCTCCCCCGCCTCCGCCGCTGTCTCCTCCACTCCCACGAACGGGAACTGACATGGCCCTCGACCGCAACCAGATGGCCGCTCGCGCCGCGCTCGAGCTGCGCGACGGCCAGTACGTGAACCTCGGCATCGGCCTGCCGACGCTGATCCCGAACTTCGTGCCCGACGGCGTGACCGTCGTGCTCCAGTCGGAGAACGGCATCCTCGGTACCGGTCCGTATCCTTACGACGGCGACGAGGACCCCGACCTGATCAACGCAGGCAAGGAAACAGTCACCCTCCTGCCTGGCGCCTCCCTCTTCGACTCCGCCACCTCCTTCGCGATGATCCGCGGCGGCAAGATCGACGTGGCCGTGCTCGGCGCGATGCAGGTCAGCGGACGCGGCGACCTGGCGAACTGGATGATCCCCGGCAAGATGGTCAAGGGCATGGGCGGCGCGATGGACCTCGTGCACGGGGCCAAGCGCGTGATCGTCCTAATGGAGCACGTGGCGAAGGACGGCGGCCACAAGCTGGTCGAGGAGTGCACGCTGCCGCTGACCGGCAAGCGCGTGGTGAATCGCGTCATCACCGACCTGGCCGTCATCGATATCGACGACAGCGGTCTGATTCTCCGCGAACTGGCCCCCGGCGTCAGCGCCGACGAGGTCATCAAGGCCACCGGTCCGGCGCTGCGGTTGCCCGACAGCCCTGTCGCCACGATGCAAGTGCCGATGCCAACCGCCTGATGTCCGCGCTACACGCGTAGCCCAGCACCACAACCGGGGGCGGCAGAGTATGCCGCCCCCACATCCCCTCCGCCGAGCTCGCACAGGACAGTACCCAGGACCCACGCATCGCGTCGCGCCTCCGGCTCCCGAAGCCGCCGGCCACGACTCCCGGCGCGTTCCCGT
Source organism: uncultured Actinomycetota bacterium (assembly GCA_963714445.1). Taxonomy (GTDB): domain Bacteria; phylum Actinomycetota; class Actinomycetes; order Streptomycetales; family Catenulisporaceae; genus Actinocrinis. The sequence continues at coordinate 2,016 of CAVQPP010000047.1, read as the reverse complement.
ACTCCGCCTGTGACAGGAGCTCAACGTTGAGCACCAACTCAGTACCCGAATCCGCCACGCCCACCCGGCGCGCGTCCGGCTCCCAGTTTCCCTCCGGCTCCCCCTCCTCCGCCGCCTCCAGCTCCGGTTCCCGCTGGCACGTCGTAGGCGCATCCCTGGCCGGCACCACCCTCGAGTGGTACGACTTCTTCCTCTACGGCACCGCCGCCGCGGTCGTCTTCCCGAAGGTCTTCTTCGTCGCCCACGACCCGCTGACCGGCACGCTGCTCTCGTTCCTCACCTACGCGCTCGGCTTCGCCGCGCGGCCGCTGGGCGGCATCTTCTTCGGCAACCTAGGCGACCGGATCGGCCGTAAGCGCGCGCTCGTCATCACCCTCATCATCATGGGCGCCGCAACCACCCTGATCGCAGCTGTCCCCTCCTACGCAGCGATCGGCGTAGCCGCGCCCGTGCTCCTCACCACGCTGCGCATGATCCAGGGCTTCGCACTAGGCGGCGAATGGGGTGGCGCGGTCCTGATAGTCGCCGAGCAAGACCGGTCACACCGCGGTTTCTGGGCCTCCTGGCCACAAGCCGGCGCACCGCTAGGCAACGTCTTCGGCACCGGAGTGATCCTCCTGCTCTCCCAGAACCTCTCCGAAAGCGCATTCCTCTCCTGGGGCTGGCGCCTAGGCTTCGCCCTCTCGGCCCTGCTGATGATCCTCGGCCTATGGATGCGCGCCTCCCTCCACGAAACCGACGCATTCCGCGAAGCCCAAGCCCGCCGCGAAGCGACCCGCCAAGCAGCCCGCGCCACGTCCCGTCCGCCGGTCGTCGAGGTCATCCGCACCGGCTGGCGCCAACTCCTCACCGCGTTCGGCGCCCGCATGGCCGAGAACATTTCCTACTACCTGATCACCGCATTCATCCTCGTCTACGTCGTCGACTACCTGAAGCTCCCTAAGTCGTTCGGCCTAGACGCGGTACTCATCGGATCAGCAGTCGAATTCGCACTGATCCCCCTATTCGGCGCACTATCCGACCGCATCGGCCGCAAGCCGGTGTACCTCGTCGGCGCGATCGGCATCGGCGTGTGGACGCCGTTCTTCTTCGGCATGCTGAACTCGAAGTCATACCCCCAGGCCGTCCTAGCCATCACCATCGCGCTAGCCTTCCACGGCCTCATGTATGCCCCGCAAGCGGCATTCTTCGCCGAACTCTTCGCGACCAACGTCCGCTACTCCGGCGCCTCGATCGGCTACCAAGTCGCGTCAATCGCAGCCGGCGCCCCCGCGCCCCTAATCGCCGTGGCGGTCCTCCAGCACAACGGCAGCAAAACCCCAACCCTCCTGGCGATCTACCTAGGCGCCGCCGCGCTGCTCACCCTCGTCGCCGTCGCCCTAGCCCGCGAAACCCGGGGCGCCGACCTGCTGGCCGACGCCCCAGCCACGTCTCCCAACCTCCCTCAAGCCCCCTCAACGCAGCACCCACGCCCCGCGACGTCGCCAGCCACCTACCCGGCGACATCGCCGAACCAGTGAGCTGAGCGCCGCGACCTACAGCCAGCTTTGGAAGAACCCTGAGATCAGCGACTCCTCCTGAGCCACCACGACGCGCGGGTCACCGTTACCGACATCGTCGGTAACGGCCGCCGCCGACAGTACGTCAGCAAGCTGAGGCACCAGCACCTCCGCATCCGTGAACGAGCCGTGCACCGTCCCCGGCAGCGTCACCGCCGCATGCCAACCCTTCCCCGCACTATTCCGCAAGACCGCCGCACACGACGGATCAGTAGACGCCGTACACGCATCAGCCGTCTGGCTCCCCAGCACCAAGAACGGCTTAGCCAACCCACCACTCGCGACCGGCGAAAAGTTCGTGTCACTCGGCTCGCCAGCGTTGTACTCCAACGTCCCGTCCATATCGATCGCCGCGCGAATCCGCGGATCCTCGTATGCCGCCTCCAGCGCCGTGAACCCACCCGCGGACTGCCCGAACATCCCGACATGCCCCAGATCCAGCATCCGCCCAAGCCCG
>CAVQPP010000046.1:0-12722 GCA_963714445.1 uncultured Actinomycetota bacterium | reverse complement strand
GGCCATGGTCAGCGTTATCGGACCGCTGGGCACGCCGGCGCTCGCCGACGCCGCGGGGGAGCTGCCGCTGCTGCACCCGGCCGCCAGCAGCGCTGTCGCCGCGGTGAGGCCGAGCACGGTGGAAATGAGGCGCTTCATCCTCTCTCCTTCGAGACGAGGGCCCGCAACGGGCCCGAACCGTGCGTGATCGTGCTTCGGCCGTCAGGCCATTCGACCCGCATGCCGAGCGGGTCGTGAACGACGCGGCAGGGCCCGTATACCGGGCGGCTGCCGTCGCCGGACAGTTCGACGAGCGTGGCGACCCACGCTCCGGGGCGGACCGCGTGCTCGATCCACGGGACGAGCACTGGGCTGCCGAGCGGACCGGCGTCCTCGTGGGCGGCCACGCCCACGGCGCTCGCGGTGTCGGCCTGCTCGTCCTCAGCGCCCTCGATCGGCACTGCTTGGAGGCAGGAGGTCAGGCGGGCACCAACGACGGTCACCCGCGTCGCGGCGATCTCGCCCGGTGCGCCGCTCGCGACCGGCCATCCGGCGACGCGCAGCCGCAGCGCGGCGGGGTCGAGGCCGTCGGCGAGGTCGTCGATCTGCGCGAGGCGCAGTTCCCAGGCCGCGCGCACCAGTGAGTAGACGGTCAACTGCCCGGCCGGACGGCTGCGTCCGGCGCGGCTGCCGCCGTGGTCGGGCTGGTCCGGGTCGATGTCCACCCAGTGCGCGAGCGTCGTGGACCCGGCGATGCCGACGGGTCCGGCGTCGCCGTCGTCGACACGAACCGTCAGGGTGCGCATTCCGCTGCGGTGGGTGGCCCGGTCCTGGTCGTCGAGCACGACGACGCTCTGGTCGCCCGGCCCGGTCCAGCCGTCCTCGTCGAGCAACGGCGCGGTCGCGGTGGAATAGCCCAGCCGCGCGTAGAGCGGAGAGTCCGACGAAGTCGCGCCTTCGACGGTGTGGTCGGTGCCGTGATTCACGACGCGCACGATGCCGTCCGCGCGCGTGCCGGAGATCAGCCAGCCCGGCGCGCGCACGGCACGCAGCACGTCGGCGCGCTGTACCGGCAGCGCGCCGACGTGCTGCGCGGTCCATACGGGATGCTCTTCGGGCAGCGAGATGCCGAGCAGTCCCTTGCTCGCCCAGTAAGGAGAGCTCGGCCCGGAGTAGCTCTGCGCGAGCCGGGGCCACGTCCCGTGCCAGCCGAGTGTGAGCAGACCACGCTCGTCCGGCGCGCCGCGTTCGGTGAAGTGCGCGACGACGCGCTCGGCCGCATTGCGCAGCTGACCCGGCGTCAGCGACGGCACGTCGGCGAGCACTCCGATCCAGAAGGGCGCCGCCGCGGCGAAGCGGTATATCAGGCTGCGGCCCTGGATCAGCGGCGATCCGTCCGCGCCGATCAGGGCCACGGCGTCCTGGAGAAACCGGTCGAGTTCGGCGGTGTCGCGTTCGCGTCGCGCGGCGGCGAGGTCCGCGGCGCCCGACATCCGCGCCCACAGCGTCGGGTACAGGTGCAGCGCCCAACCCGCGTAGTGGTCGTACGCGCGCTCCTGACCGTCCGACAGCCAGCCGTCCTCGCGACGGAACGTGTCGTGCGTGGCCAAGTCCTCGGCCATCTCGTCGGCCGACCACGGACCGCCGACCGAGCGCAGGAAGGTCTGCACGACCAGGCGGAACCACACCCAGTTGATCCGCGGGTAGGTGGCGTCGCCGACGGCCGGCGACAGGTACTCGACCACGCGCTCCTGCACCTCGGCGGCGAGCCGGTCCCAGATCCACGGCCGGGTCAGGTCGAGGGCCAACGCGATCGACGCGGCCTCCACCTTGGCCTGCGGATGCTCGTCGAGGCACACCCAGCGCTCCGGCGAACCAGGGTCGGTTCCGGTGGCGATGCCCGTCGCGTACCAATCAGCCAACTCGTCGAGTCCGGCGCAGCGGTCCCCGGCGATGCGGAATCCGGCGAGCAGGAAGGTGCGGGCGAAGCCCTCGAGCCCGTCGACGGCGCCGCCGTAACCGCCCTCGGGACCGGGCACGGCGATGCGCGCATGCCCCGGTGAGCCGAAGTCGCGCGCGGAGGCGAGCAGCAGGTCGGCGAGCCGGGTCCAGTCGCGGCGCGTCCACGGCGCGCGGCGGCGCGGGCCGGGGACTCCCGCAGGATCGCCTGGCATCTGCCCTCCCGCCTGATGTGAGCGCTCACAGTTTGGGTGCGAAGGTAACCATCACGTGAACATCCCTATCGCTGGGGACATGCAACCGATCGGAAGCGAACATGTCAATACCGTTGGCGACCTTAATCGAAGCAGAGTGATCTGATACGATCGAAAATGATCAGACTGGCTCGTGGTTCTGTTGATGGGAAGACATGTCGATGCGCACGGGCAGGCAGGCGCGGACGGCCGGGCTGCTCGCCGCCGCGCGTGACTGCCTGCCCGTGCCCTCGGCCGCCGATCGGACCAGCTGGGCCGTCGAACAGCTGGACGAGACGACGATCAGGGACTTGCGAGCGCGTGCCGAGGCGGACGTGGGCTCGCCCTGGCCGATTCCCCTCGCGCACGACTACGCACGCTACTTCCGCGACGGCGACCGCGACACGTACGAGCAGATCGTCTGGGCGCGCGAGCGCCGACTCACCCGCGCCGTCGTGCTGGCGGCGGTGACGCTCGAGAGCGCGTGGCTGGATGAGGTCGCCGATGGCGTCACGCTGCTGTGCGAGCAGAGCAGCTGGTGCTGGCCCGCCCACGACGACACGCGCTCGCGGCATGGCGCGGTGGTGCCGACCGTGACCGATCCGTATCTCGATCTCGGCGCGGGCGAGGTCGCGGCGCAGCTCGCGTGGATCGACCATCTGCTCGGCGACCAGCTCGACGAGCGGGTGCCAGGTGTGCGTGCCCGTATTCGCTACGAGGTCGATCGGCGTGTTCTGATACCGTTCGCCACCCGTCGCGACTGGCACTGGCTGGGCCTCGACGGCGATGCGCACAACTGGAACCCGTGGATCCACGGCAACGTGCTCGTCGCGGCTCTGCGTCTGGTCGACGACGCGCAGCGCCGGGGGGAGTTGGTCGATCTGGTCGTCGAGGGCCTTGACCCGTATATCGCCGTCCTGCCGCCCGACGGCGCGGTCGACGAGGGATACGCGTACTGGTGGCACGGGGCGTGTCGACTGCTTGAGGCGCTCGAAGTGCTCGACTATGCGACGCGGGGCGCGCTGAATACGAACGCGACCGTCACTGGCAACATACGGGCGACCGTGGCGTTCCCGCACCGGATGCACCTTGGCGGAGCCTGGTATCTCAACCACGCCGACGGCTCGGCCCGCCCGCCGAGCCACCAGTCGTGGGACGCGCTGCACCGTGCGGCGCGCCGCGTGGGCGACCGTGACGCGCAAGCGCACGCCGCCGCGCACCGGCGATCCGGAACGCCGGTCGGACATGAGGATCAGGGCCTTGGCAGGCTTCTTCGTGCGCTGACCGACCGGGCCTGGCTGGAGGCGACGCCGGGAGCGTCGCCGCTGCCGCGCGACGTCTGGCTCGCGTCCACACAGGTGCTGCTGGCCCGCCCGGCGGCCGGCTCGACGTCCGGTCTGACGCTCGCCGTCAAGGGCGGCCACAACGGCGAGCGCCACAATCACAACGACGTCGGCAGCTTCGTGGTCGCCGTGGACGGCGTGCCAGTGCTCGTCGATCCTGGGCGCCCCACCTACACCGCGCAGACGTTCGGGCCGGACCGGTACACGCTCTGGACGATGCAAAGCTCCTGGCACAACGTGCCCGAAATCCGCGCGACCGCGCAGGCCCACGGCGCCCGATACGCGGCCCATGACGTGTCGACAGTCATCGACGACACCGGCTCCGCAATGCTCCTCGATCTCGCGGCGGCTTACCCGCGCGACGATGTGCGGCAATGGCGGCGCGAAGCGCGGCTCGACCGCACGAGCGGCCGGATCACCGTCCGCGACTCGTGGCGGCTGGACCCGGCGGAGGGAAGCGCGCCGAGCCGAATACACGTGATCGCGGCGGGCAGCGTGAGCCTCGGTACCGGATATGCCGAAATCGAAGCCGTCGATAGTGCCGGTACGGTACGCATGGCCTGGGATCCGGCGCACGCCCCGTGCACCGCGACGGTGCGCGAGCTCGACGATCCCATGCTGCGGGAGGTATGGGGGAATCGGTTGACCCGCCTGGAGATCGACGTCACGGCGCTCGGCCCGGCCGGCACCCTGGAACTGACTGTGGAGGAACTGCGGTGAACGCATCCGAGACGCGTGGGCCGCTCCAGGTCACCCGCCGCGCGCAGTTGCTTGAGGCGTTGCAGCAGGACGGAGTGCTGCGCGTGTCAGACCTCACCGATCTTCTCGGCGCCGCCGCGGTCACCATCCGCCGCGACATCGCCCAGCTCGCGGCGGAAGGGCTGGTACGCCGCGTGCACGGCGGCGTGGCGCTGCTGGAATCCGACGAAGACGGGCAGGCGCCGGACCCGGCCGGCGGGGCGCAGTGGGTCGACGGCCGGCCGCTGGGCATGCTGGTGCCCTCGCTGGACTACTACTGGCCGGACGTCGCGCGTGGCGCGGAGGAGGCGGCCCGCGAACTGCGCGCGCGCATCGTGCTGCGCGGTTCGTCTTACGAGACCGAGGACGACCGGCCGCAGCTGGCGCGGCTGGTCGAGCGGCTGAACGTCGACGGCCTGATCGTCGCCCCGCGGATGGACGCGCCGACCTCCGAGCGCACGATCGAGTGGCTGGCCGGCACCGGAATCCCCGTCGTGCTCATCGAGCGCACTGCCACGGTCGGCCCGCACCACTCGGTGGTGGAGTCGGTGGTGAGCGACCACGCGCTCGGCGCGGCGATGGCCGTGCGGCACCTCGCCGCCCTCGGCCACCGCAGGGTCGGCGTGGCGCTCGGCGAGCACAGCCCGACCAGTCCGCACGTGCACCGCGGCTGGCTGGAGGCGATCACCGAGTGCGGGCTGGACGCGGCGGCCACGGTCGATGCCGTGGTGCCGGCGCGTCACGCCGCCTGGGACGCAGCGCTCGACGAGGTCTTGGACCGCTGCCTGGCCACGCGCACGACCGCCATCGTCGTGCACGCCGACGCCGAGGCCATCGCGTTGGTGCAGCGCTGCGAGGAACGCCGGCTTTCCGTGCCCGGCGACCTCTCGGTGGTGGCCTACGACGACGAGATCGCAGGACTCTTCAGTCCTCCGCTCACCGCAGTGCGCCCGCCGCGCCGCTCCATCGGCCGGGCCGCGGTGCGGTTGGTCACCGACCGTCTCGCCGACCCCGACCTGCCCGCGCACCGCGTGATCATCAGCCCGTCGCTGACCATACGCGAGTCGTCGGCACCGCCGCGACCTGCCCACTGACCGCGCGTCGTGGAAGTCTCGCGGTCCGTTTCCGCGGCGGTCCGCTTCGGGTACGGTCGTAGATCCTGAGGCCGGCACGAGGGGGTAGCGGTGGCCGCACTCGTGATGAGACGGGCATCCGCACGCGACGTGCTGGTCCTCGGAGTCGTGACCACCTGCCTCACGGCAGCAGACGTATTCGTGCTCGTACTCGCAGTCGGCGTCGTCTCCTTCTGCCCGACGCTGCGCGACGCGGTCGCGCGCGCCAGGGTAGCGGCGCGAGTCGCGATCGCCCGCGCCCTGGCCGCGCGCCCGCGCTCATCGCCATCCATGACAGCACACTGATCGACCTCGCCGACCGCGTCCTGGAACTGCGCGACGGCGTCATCGCCGACCCCTGACAGCCTGCCGATCCCAGCTCCCGCCAACCCACCCGCAGCGCGATGCGATCTGCCGAGCCATCATCAGGGATGGCGGTATTCTGGGGCGGTGGATGGCCGGTCGGCTCGCGGCGGCGGGCACTTCTCGGTGCTCCTCGTCCTGCTAACGCTGCTAGGCAACCGCACCCCCTCTTGCGCACGCTGCCCGTCACCGGCAGCAGCCGTGGCGAAGGCAACCTGCTTGATGGTGCTTGACCTGTGGCTTTGCACGGCGCGGGAAGCCTGCGGCTTGTGCGCGAGTGTCCATGCGCTTGCCAACCACTCGCCAAGTCGGCCCGGTGGCGCCGGTTATCGCGGCCGGACACGTGTGCGACCGGGGACGGACCGGAGCGGTTAGTCGGCACCTAGCGCCGTGATGGTCCGGTGAGGGGTTCGCCAGCAGCAGCGTGCCGGGCCCGGAGCGAGGCGTTCAGGGCCGTTTTAGAAATGACGCCGCAGTCATGTACGGCTTGGCTACGGTGGGTGGCATGGTTCTGACCGTAGTGCTCGAGGGAACTGCTGATGCGGAAGATCTGCGGCGGCTGGCTTCGTGGCTTGGAGACGAAAGCGAGCTGCGCGGCCGGGTGACATTTGTGGCCCGTCCGCGCCGGACATGTTGGGGACGGTACCAGGGTGGCTGGAGATCGCGGTGGGGCCCGGGGCGCCGTCACCGCGCCCAGTGGCGCTCTCGTCACGTGGTTGCGCCATCGGACCACCGACATTCGAGCGGTCGTCAAGCGACCCGACAACAGTTCGTACACGGTTATTCTCAAGCGCGTTGCGGATCCTGCCTCCGTAGCGCACGCCACGGAGGCGTTGCGCAGGTTCGTGGACGGCGCTGGCGACGGCGCCGGGTCGGGCACCGAGCCTGCGGCCTCACGGGAAATCGAGCCCGGCTGAGCGGTTCGCCGCTTGGTTGCGTGCGGCGCGGGTGTCCGTCTCTGCGGCCGCCTGTTCTTGCGCTTCTCGATGAAGGCTCCACGAACTGAAGGCCTCTCTGCTGGCCACGGTGTCGGGGTGATCGGCGCCGAGGACCCTGGTTCTCGCGTCGGCCGTCGAGGCGTAGATCGTGCGCGCTGTCACGGCGTCGCCGGCTTGGTGCGTCCAGTAGGCCAGGTTGTGTTGGCAGGAGAGTGCTTCCGGCGCGCCCCGGCCGACGCTCAGCCGGTATGCGGCGAGCAGCGATCGCAGCAGCCTGACTGCTGCGTCCGCGCCTTCGTGGCGCCCGATCCAGTGGGCGCGCGCGTGGCGGGCCGCCAGGGTCCGCTGATGGTCGGCGCCGTGCTTCGCGGTCAGGCTTTCGACGACCTCCTGCATCAGGCCGGCCGCGGTTCCGGTGTCGCCGTCGTCCGCGCAGCACCGCGCGAGTTGCGCCAGCAGCGCGAGCGTCTGATCGCCGTGCGCTCCATACGATCGGCGGAACGGCTCGAGCAGGTCGTGTAGCAGCCCACGCGCCGCATGCGGATCCACGGCGGCAGACCAGTCGGCATGCAGCTTCAGGTAACGCAACGTCAGCGGATCCTCGGCACCCAAGGCGCTGACGGTGTCATCGATAGCGCGGCTCACCAGCCGGATGGCCGTCGGCGCATCGCCCGCCGCCATGGCGCACTCGGCGTGTTCGACGCGGACCTGGATCGCAGCCTGATCTTTCGTGCCTGCGATGCGCTCGTATGCCGCGGTCAGTTCTTCGTAGCCGCTCATCGCCGCGGAAGGGTCGCGCCGAGCGAGCAGGCGGATTTCGTCCCGGCGCGCGTCCAGAGCGGAAGGGTCGACGAGACTCGTGGACGACGGCGATGGAACGCGAGAATCCTCGGGTGCGATCCCGGCCGACTGCTCGGCAATCGCACCGTCGTGTCGTCGGGCGGGGTCCTGATGTCGAATACGCTCATGCGCGTTCACGTTACTGGCGCGTTGGATGCCTATCCGTCGCAGCGCTTGCCGTCGGCCCGGGTCGTGCCCGCCGATGAACGCCGCGTTACCAACCAGTGCAAGCGCACTGGCGTCGTCGGTCCGTTGTACGTGGGGCTGGGGAATGCCGGGACCGCGTAAGGTCTTCGCCAGGTTTTGATAAATCGTCTCAAGGGTGATCCAGGGCTCGGCGCCGCGGATTCCGGAGCGCATTATTTTCAGCAGTTCACCGGTGAACGGGGTGAAGACCCTGTCCGTACGCGCGGGGGAGAGCTGGGTCGGACCACAGGAGGTCAGTATGAAGGTACCTTCGATGTCGAATGAGCCGGGTCGCGCGCGGGCGGCGGCGGCGAGGGATCCGCGCGCGGCGACGCCGGAAAAGCAGCAGTCGAGAATGAGGACTCTGACTAGGGCCCTGCTCTGGGCGAAGATGGTTCTCAGCGTGCTGTAGCTCAACGACGTCGGGCCGAGCAGCCCCGGTTGGAGTTCAGTGTCGCGCAGGGCGAGGTGAAGTTCCTGCGATTCCTCGTCCCGCAACCCGTGTCCCGCGAAGTAGACCAGGAAGACGTCGGTCGCGCAGCGCGCCGATTCCGACAACACGCGGGCTATGTCCCCGGGAGTCGCCGGATCCGTTTCGAGCACGCAGTATTCCGGCTGGAACACGCTGGTGCGGTTCGTGCTCAGTGCCCGCTGCAATTCCATGGCGCCGTTGACGACGGCGGGCGCGTTCTCCAACTGCGCGCTTCTGTACCGCCCGACTCCGATCACGACCGCCCGGGACGCGCGCGGGTCCGGCGGCCTCGCGTGACGTCGGCCCCGCGTCGGCCCGTGAAATCCCAGATCGCGCATGAAACCACAGTACTTCTTGGCGCCGGGCCCGGCGGCACGGCGCGGGATGCGGCACATCGCCTGTATACGGGCTCTCATGAGGCTATCGTCGGTCGAGGCAGTAGACATGCACAGCCCACAGGAAGCGAGTGCATGGCCTTGAATTTCGATCTCCGACGCATGGTCGCGGTCCGGGTCGAAACGCACACGGCTGTTTCGATCGGATCAGGATGTCTGATCACCGACGATCTCGTGTTGACCGGTTCGACACTGTGGCCAGCGGCTGGCGGTTGGGACGCCGAGGTGACGGCGACGGTCGAGGGCGACCACCGCAGCTACGTCTGCGAAATCGTGTGGAGCGCCTCGCCGGACGACCTGCCCGACGGCCCGGCACTCTTGCGGATCACCGATCAGTGGTCCGCGCGGCACTGTCCGAGCGCCAGGTGGGGGCGGTTGGCCGCGCATCACGATCGGTTGACCTGCGAGATCGCCGCGAACCTGCCGTACGCGGTGTTCGATCCCGACGATACGGCAGTCGCGCGGAATCCGACGGGCATGCTCGTTACCGGCGCCGATTCCGGCCGCTTCATCGTGGACCTCGATCTGCCGCCGCGGGAGACGGTCCAACGTCCGGGCGACGTCGAGCTCTGGGGACGCCTGCGGGGAGCCTCAGTGATCCGCAGTGGTCTGATCATTGGCATCGTCGCCGCGAGTGATCCGCACGCGGGGCAGGTGTCGTGTGTATCCGTCGCGCGATGCATGGAGCTACCGGGTTTCTCGCGGCATATCTCAGAGGCCGCAGGACGGGCGATGCGGCTGGAACGCTGCGAACTGGCCGAAGTCGCACCGGTGCCGAGTGCCGTCCGGGTAGCCGCCGATCTGTTGCGACCGGAGCATGCCGCGGTCTCCTTCCAGGACGAACGCGGCGCACTGGCGCAGCTGACCTCGTGGTGTATGTCTGCGGCCGAGGTTGCGTTGATCGCGCTCATCGGTCCTCGGGGAACCGGTAAATCCCGGCTTGGCTGGGAGTTGATCTCAGGCCTCGGTGAATCCGGGTGGATCGCCGGATTCGTCGCGCCGCGCCATGACCTGGAGGCGATACGTGCCCTGCTGGCCGATGGTACCGAACCCATACTGCTGATCGTCGACGACGCGAACAACCGCGCCGACGGTCGGGCGCTGTTGGACGCGGTGCTCGCCGGGCCGCTGGGTCGTCGACTGCGCCTGATGTTCTGCGCCCGGGATGTCGGCCCTTGGTGGACAGATCTCGCGCGGGCCGCGGTGGCCGCGGTGGTCGACGTCGCGGCCGTTTCGCTGGTGGAGGCCGATCCCGACGGACCGCTGTCGGCCCAACACGTGCCGGCGGTGACCGGCGAACTGGCGGCCGCGTTGACGGCAGCCCTCGGGAGCGGGCCGCGTCATCAGAACTCTGTTTTCGAGATCACGGACAGCGCCGCGGCGTCGGCCGGTGCGGAAACACCGCTCGCGCTTCATCGAACGCTGCTTGCCGGCTTGTTGGCAGTGAGCACCGAGCCGGACGCCGACGCCGTCGAGGTGTTACTCCGCGATGCCGAAGCCCGCTGGCAGGACGCTGCGCGACGGTGCCGATTCGATCCGGGAATCGGCATCACAGCGGCAGCCGCGGTTGTCGATCTGATAGGGGCTGACGCGGCCAGGCGTGATCCTCCGCCGTTGCTCGGCTGTGACAGCCAAGGCGTGTCGCTGCCCCGCGAGCGCATAGAACACTGGCTTGACGAGGTGGCACCCGGGGAGGTGCACGAGCCGGCCGGTGGCGTGGTGCCGCCAGCCATCGCCGAGGAGCATTTGGGCCGAGTCATGAGCCCTGGCCTGCTGCGTGAGCTCTTGCCAGCTCTCGGCCCCGCGGACCTGCAACGGGCGATGTCGAAGCTCCTCGATGCCTGCGACCAGGACACCGATGCCGGGCAGGCACTGTCGCGGACTCTCACGGCGGCGGTCGTGGCGCAGCCGCACGCTCTCGCTCCGGCAGCCGGCGCGGTCGTCGCTCTAGTCGGCCGGGCCGAGCCGCTTGTCACGGCGCTGGAGCGCATCGCGGAGCAGGGCGAGATCGATCTGGACGTTTTCCACCGGCTCGTGCAGCACGTTCCACGGCCCGCGGGTGCCCTCATCGACGTCGCCGTCAGCATCCACCGCCGGCTGGCGGACTTCCACCGCAGCGCGGTCGATGCCGGCGATCCGACCTCGCAGGCAGCGCTGGCCGGGCACTTGCTGGCCCTGGCCGGACGGCTCGCGGAAGAAGGCCCGACGCCGCAGTCCGAAGACGCCGCCAGACAGGCCCTCGCCGCGTACCGGGTACTTGCGCAGCAAGATCCCGCCGTGCATCGCGCGAGTGTGCCGCGCGCATTGCTCACCGCAGCTGCGGCAACCGGTTCGCACGAAGCTCTCGCGCTCCTGGAACAAGCCGCCACCGCCTTCGCCGATCTGGCAGCCGCCGACCCGATCACTTACCTGCCGCAATGCGCCCGCTCGCGCAAGGCACTGGGAAACCGGCTCGCCTCGACCGACCGGCCCGAAGAGGCCGCGAGCAGCCTCGGCCAAGCCGCCGCCGAATTCCGCTCGCTTTGTCGAGACCGACCGGAGCAGTTTCTACCGGAACTGGCGGCGACGCTCCGCGCGCAGGCGGCGCAACTGGCGTTGATCGACCGTCCTGAGCGGGCGATCGAAGCCACCCGCGAGGCGGCGGACTGCTGTGAGCGGCTCGCACGGCTGCGGCCTCCCGCCTTCGGAGACGAATGGGCGCGCACCATGATGGACTTGTCGCTGCTGCTCGCCGAGCACGGCGAACCGGAGCGGGCTCTGCAGGCGGCGCGAACGGCGACGACGATCTACCGCCAGCTGCACCGTGCCAACCCCCGTCGGTACCTTCGCACGCTCGCCGATGCCCTGCTCACGCTTTCGGACCGGCTCGGCGCTCTGGCCCTGTTCGACGATGCCCACGCACGAGCGCAGGAGTCCTTGTATTACGGCCGCCGGGTCAGCGCTCAAAGCCCGTCAGCCGAAGCCGCAGTCGCCCACTCGCTACTCACCGACGCGGTATGGCTCGGCGCGTTGAGCCGATGGCAGGCCAGCATGGAAAGCGCTGCCGAAGCCGTCGAGATCTTCCGGCGGCTCGGCTCCGGCGACGCGATGCACCGTCCAGACCTCGCCGCAGCGCTGACCGACCTCGCGGTCGCGTCAGCCGAGCTGGGTCGTGACGATCAAAGCGCAACGGCTGCGAACGAGGCGATCGCGCTTTTCCGGGAGCTCGCCGCAGACGAGGGCGCGCGGCACTCGATCGGCCTCGTCGCAGCGCTGACCACTCGTATCCGTTCCGCTGCCGAGCTCGGCTACGACGACAGCCACGCGACCGAACTGAGTCAAGCGCTTCGGGCCATCGCTTCGCGGCGCTCCGATCCCGACGGTAGTGCGACGGCCGCAGCCAGGCTGAGTCTCTCGCGCCTCTTAGCTGCCATCGGTCGAACCGATGTCGGCGTGCAAGTCGCCCGGCAGGCGATCGACTCGTACAGCAGTGCACTGGAAACTCCTGCGGCCGGTGACCGCACCCTCGTGCTGGCCGCCGCGCTCGAACAAAATCTGTCCGGCCTGCTGCTCGACAAGGGGGTTTTCGACCAAGCGCTCACGGCCGCGATCAACGCCGTCTCTCGACTGCGGCGGCTGGCGGCAGATCGGTCGGCCGCTTACCGGGCACAGTTGGCACACGCCTTGACGGCTCTTTCGGGCGCCCAGATCGCCAACGGCCTCATCGACGACAGTGTTTCCAGCGCACGGGAGGCGAGTGGGCTTTATCGCGTGCTCGCGACCGACGACCCCGGCGGCTTTCAGCTGCGCTATCTCAGTACGCTGCGCGCATACGCCGATCGTCTGGCTGTCTCGGGAGCCCGCGAGGAGGTGGAAGCGGTGGTGGCTGAAGCCGTCCAGGCCCGCCGCCGGGCTGCTGCCGCCGATTCCGGGCAGGACGGCGCGGCGCTGCTTGCCGCCATTCTGCGCGATCATGCCATGCGTTTGAATCGCGACTCCGACCCCCGCGCCATGGCTGTCGCCCGGCAGTCAGTCGAACTAGTTCAGCGTCCGGGCCCGCCATCGTCCTTCGCTGCCCGCGTAGAGGTGGCCTTGTCGCTGACAACCCTCTCGCAATGCCTTTACAACAACGGTCGCTATTCTGACAGTGCCGATTCGGCTAAGCGAGGCGTCGAGCTTCGCCGC
>CAVQPP010000045.1:0-11803 GCA_963714445.1 uncultured Actinomycetota bacterium | reverse complement strand
CGCGCAGGTCGGCTATGAGCTCGGGCGGCGGCGGGTACGGGTTCTCGTTCGTGTTCAGCAGCACCGGGACGTCGAGCTGCGGCGCGCCGTAAGGCGTCAGCGTGCGCAGATCGTCGCGTATCGGCAGGTCCTGCCAGGAGACGGGACCGCCGCCCTGAGCGTCGTCACTGCTGCGTCTCCTGCGGCCGGTTCTCCGGTGGACTGTCGGCGAATTCGGGATACTTCGCGGTCAATCGTCATCGCCGACGGACGTGTCTTCGTCGGGCTCGGCCTTCGCCTCGGCGCCTTGCGGGAACCGGATCGTGACCGCTTCGCCGTGCGCGGGCAGGTCCTCGGCGTTGGCCAGCGCGACGACGTGGTGCGCGACCTCGGCGAGCGCGGAATCGGTGTACTCGACGATGTGCACGCCCTTGAGGAACGACTGCACCGACAGGCCCGAAGAGTGGCAGGCGCAGCCGCCGGTCGGCAGCACGTGGTTGGAGCCGGCGGAGTAGTCGCCGAGCGATACCGGCGAGTATGGCCCTACGAACACCGCGCCGGCGTTACGAACCCGTCCGGCGACGACGCGGGCGTTCGAGGTCTGGATCTCCAGGTGCTCGGCCGCGTACGCGTTGACCACGGCGAGCCCGGCATCGATGTCGTCGACCAGGACGATCGCGGACTGCCGGCCGCCGAGCGCGGCGGTGATGCGCTGGGAGTGCTTGGTCGCCGGGACCTGCTTTTCCAACTCGACCTCGACCGCTTCGGCCAGCGCGACGGCAGTCGGTGACCAGCACTGCCGCGGCGAGCGGATCGTGCTCGGCCTGGCTGATCAGGTCGGCGGCGACGTGCGCGGGGCTGGCGGTCAGGTCGGCCAGGATGGCGATCTCGGTCGGCCCGGCCTCGGCGTCGATACCGATGTGGCCCTTGAGTAGGCGCTTGGCCGCGGCGACATACACGTTGCCCGGACCGGTAACCAGGTCCACCGGCGCACAACGCGTCGCACCCTCGCCTGCGCCGAACGCGAACATCGCGATGGCCTGAGCGCCGCCGACCGAGTAGACCTCGTCCACGCCCAGCAGCGCGCACGCAGCGAGGATCGTCGGGTGCGGCAGGCCGCCGTGCTCCTTCTGCGGCGGCGAGGCGACGGCGATCGCGCCGACTCCGGCGACCTGCGCCGGGATCACGTTCATCACGACCGACGACGGATAGACGGCCAGACCGCCGGGCACGTAAAGCCCGACGCGGTCCATCGGGATCCAGCGCTCAGTCACCGCACCGCCGGGCACGACCTGCGTGCGTACGTCGCGACGCTTCTGATCGGTGTGCACCTTACGTGCGCGCCGGATCGATTCCTCGAGCGCAGCGCGGACTTGCGGGTCGAGTTCGGTCAACGCGTGCGTGATCGCCTCGCGGGCGACTCGGACCGAATGGAGCCGGACGCCGTCGAAACGTTCGCCGTATTCGATCAGCGCGGTCTCGCCGCGCAGGCGCACGTCCTCGCAGATCGGCCGCACCGCCTCGACGGCGGTCTCGACGTTGATATCGGCCCGCGGCACCAGGACGCGCAGGTCGATCGAACCCCCGGTCAGGTCCATCCCCCGCAAATCCATACGAGTGATCACCTGACCAGTGTAGTTCCACTGGTCACGCCGACCGCCGACCATTCCGTCCTGCGGACGCCCGGCCCACACGCATGGGTGAGCGTTCGGGAGACGCGCGAGAGATATGTGCGGTTGGCGTGCTGTTGCCAAAATGTACGTTCAGTGCCGCCGAACCTGTCCGTACGTGCCTTCCGGCGAAGTGTCGCCTGCGCCCGGTCTGCGTGGGGCAATAGGCTATGGCGCATGGCCGCCACGCTGCCGCTCTTCCCGCTGGGGTCGGTGCTCTTCCCCGGCGTGGTGCTGCCTCTCCACATCTTCGAGCCGCGCTACCGCAAAATGATCGCGGATCTGCGCGAGCTGCCGGAAGGCGAGTCCCGGCAGTTCGGCGTGGTCGCGATCCGGGACGGCCGCGAGGTCGGCACGCAGTCGGTGGAAAGCGTGTACGACGTCGGCTGCACCGCACGCATCTCCGCGCTAGAGGCCCACGAGGACGGCCGCTATTCGCTGGTGACCACCGGCGTGCAACGCTTCCGGCTCCTCGACGTCGACACGAGCGGCCCGTACTTGGTCGGCGAGGTCGAGTTCCTGGACGAGACCTCGGACGAGCGAGCCGAGATGCTCAAGACGTCGAGCACCGCGCTGCTACTCGGATACCAACGCGCGCTCGCCGGGCTGCGCGGCGTGCGGGCCGGCGCGATCCCGGAACTGCCGGACGACCCAACGGTGCTCTCGTACCTGATCGCCGCCGCCATGGTGCTGGACATGCGCGACAAGCAGCGCCTACTCGCCACCCCGGACACCGCGACCCGGCTCCAGCGCGAGCAGGCCCTCCTGCGCCGGGAAACGATGCTTATCAAGGAGCTGCGGACGCTGCCCGCCGTGGACCTGCTGCGCCGCGACCGCTAAGCGAGTAAGCAGGCGCTCAGCACTGATTGTCAGTGCCAGAAGGGACGCTGGTTTCGTGAGCGACGCGAGCGAAACGACCAGCGATGTGGCCGGTGACGCGACCACCGATGCGGTCGGCACAAATCCAACCGGCCGACTGACCGCGCTGCAGGGCGCAGCCCTGTACGTAGGTGCGGTCCTCGGCACCGGCGTGATCGCGCTACCCGCACTCGCTGCGCAGTTGGCCGGGCCTGCTTCGCTAATCGCCTGGTGCGCGCTCGTCGTCCTCTCCGTGCCGCTCGCCGCGACCTTCGCCGCCCTAGGCTCCCGGCATCCCGACGCCGGCGGCGTATCGACCTACGCACGCTTGGCGTTCGGCGAACGCACCGCCGTGGTCGTCGGCTGGTGCTTCTTCTTCACGGTCCCGACAGGCGCGGCACCGGCAGCGCTCTTCGCTGGCAACTACGTCGCAGCCGTATTCGGCGGTGGCTCCGCGACGGCCACACTCACAGCCGCCGCACTGATGGCAATCGTCACGGCGACTAACGCAGCCGGGCTGCGCGTAACCGGCGGCATACAACTAGCGCTGGCCGGATTGCTGACGGTCCTTCTGCTGCTTTCGGTCGTCACGGCGTTGCCGCATGCGCGATGGTCGAATCTCACTCCGTTCGCCCCGCACGGCTGGTCCGCGATCGCTCCCGCCGCAGCCCTTCTCGTGTGGAGCTTCGCGGGTTGGGAGGCGATCACGCACCTGGCCGCCGAGTTCCGTCACCCGGCCCGCGACCTGCCGCGCGCCACAACTGTCGCGCTCGCGGTGGTCGGCGTGCTGTACCTAGCGGTCGCGTTCGCCGTCATCACGGTCCTCGGTTCCGGCGCAGCGACGGCTGACGCACCGTTGGGTGAGTTGATGTCGCGAGGCCTCGGCGGTAACGCCAAGTTGCTGGCCGCGGCAGCCGCGGTCTTACTCACCCTCGGCACGATGAACGCGTACTACGCAGGCGTGGCCAAGCTCGGCGCGGCCTTGGGCCGCGACGGCGCGTTGCCCGGTTGGCTGGCCCGTGGCAGCCTCGCGGGCGAGGTACCGCGCCGCAGCCTCGTCGTCGTCGCCGCGCTAACCATTCCGAGCCTGATAGCCACCGGCGCGTTCCGCGTAGGAACGCGGACCCTGGTGTCGCTGACCGCAGGACTGATCGTCGCCGTGTACGCGATCGGGGTCGCGGCGGCTGTCCGCCTGCTCCCTCGCCACAGCAAAGGGCGCGCGGCCGCGATGATCGCACTAGTCGCCGTGATCGCACTGCTGGCTACGACTGGCATTTATCTGATCTGGGCCGTGGTCGTCTCAGTCGCGGCCATGCTGTACCTCCGCTTCAGGCGCCAACCCGCGCCGCCGCCAAAATCCAGCGGGCTCGAGACGGAAGCCGCACTAGGATCGCCGCGTGGCTAAGACCGTATCCAAAGGCACGCCCGCGACGGTGGCGTTGACGCAGGCCAAGGTGTCGTTCGAGGTGCACGCTTACGAACACGACTCGGCCGCACAGTCCTACGGCACCGAGGCCGCCGAGGCGATGGGCGTCGTGCCGGAGCGCGTATTCAAGACGCTGCTCGCGGACGTGGACGGCAAGCTGACCGTCGCAGTCGTCCCCGTCTCAGGCCAACTCGACCTCAAAGCCTTGGCCAGCGCGGTCGGCGGCAAAAAGGCCGCGATGGCCGATCCGGCCGCCGCCGAGCGCACAACCGGTTACGTCGTCGGCGGCATCTCGCCGCTCGGCCAGCGCAAGAAGCTCCCGACGGTCATCGACGAATCAGCGCTCACCTACGAGACCGTCTTCTGCTCCGCCGGTCGCCGCGGGCTCGAGATCGAACTAGCCCCCGCCGACCTGGTCCGCCTGACCTCCGCGCGCACCGCGCCGATCGGCCGCGCCGGCTGACCCGCGGCCAGCCCGCACCCTTTGGTCATCAGGGTTCTGTGAAACTTTGAAACAGTCAGCCGGGCAGGCCGGTGAGCAGCACTTTTGCCTGTCAGTGTCCTGTGAAACTTTGAAACAGTCAGTTTCTCAGCCGAGTTCCAGGTCACGGCGGCGGAACGCGGCGAGCCCGAATGCAAGCAGCGCGGCTGCCAGAAGCGCAAGCCAACCGAGCGGCGTCCACGTGAACGCACCGCCGGGAACCCTGGGCACGTGCGTGAACGGCGAGACGTCCATGGCCGCCTGACTCAGCTTGAGGACCGGTCCGAGCTGCCCGAGCAGCAGGAACACCGCCAGCGCGCCCCACGCGGCGGCGCTGTAGCGCGGCGCGATGCCGAAGAGCGCCGCCGCGATGCCCGCGACCACGGCGACCGCCGGCCACTGCGCGAGCGCCACGCCAAGGACGCGCGGCAGTTGCCCGGACACGTCGTGCATCCGCAGTCCGTGCGCGAGACCCGCGCCGAGACCGGTCGCCGCGAGCATGATGGCGGCTCCGGTCAGCGCCGATGCCAGGTGTCCGGCCGCCCACGTCGCGCGGCCAACCGACGCGGCGAGCAATGGCTCCGCACGACCTGCCGTCTCCTCGCCGCGCGCTCGCAGCACCGCCTGCACTGCGTAGATCGCGGCGATCAGTCCGGCGATGCCCATGATCGAGGCCAGATACGCGTCGACGAGTCCGCTCTGGCCACCCATCTCCGTGATGACCTGCTCGATCTGCGCGCTCGAAGTCAGTACGCCGGTGATGTCCTTCGCGACGTAGCCGACGACCGCGCCGCCGAGCATGAATCCGAGCGACCAGCCGAGCACCGCGCCGCGATGCAACCGCCAAGCGAGGCCGTACGCGCCGCGCAGGTCGCGGCCCCCGCGTTCGGCACCTGGCCGCATGGCGAGCATGCCAGCGCCGAGGTCGCGCCGGGCCGCCAGGCGCGTCGCCACCGCCGTGAGCAGCAACGCGCCAGCCAGCGGTAGTGCGAGCACCCACCAACGGTTCGCGCCGTACGCCTCGATCCGCTCGACCCAGCCAAGCGGCGTGCACCACATCAGCCATCCGTAGCCGCTCGCGTCGGCGGCCGCGCGGGCGAGGTGGCGCCGACACCCAGACGCGACGAGGAGGCCGTGCGCCGTCTCGTCGAGCGGCTTGCCCTCGTATTCGCGGACTGGGGCTTCCCCCGGATGGCGGGGCGAGTGCTGTTCGTCCTGATGACCACCGATGAGCCGGGCCTGACCGCGACCGGACTGGCGAACCGCCTCGATGCCAGCGCCGCCGCGATCTCCGGCGCGGTCCGTTATCTGCTCCAGTTGGAGCTGGTCGTACGCGAAGCCGTCCCAGGTTCGCGTCGCGACGTGTACCAGCTGCCCGACAACACCTGGTACGCCACGGCCGCGACCAAGGCCAGGTTCTACGACGTGATCATCGCAGCGGTCGACGACGCGATCGACGGACTGGGCGGACCTGACACACCCGCAGGTGAGCGCGTCACCGAGATGCGTGACTTCTTCGACTTCGTTCGCGGCGAAATGCCGGGCGTGCTCGACCGCTGGCAGGCGTCACGCAAGTCGCGAAACGCCCGCGTCTCAGGCGCCGGCCGAGGCTCAGGAGTCTGACGCGGGCGGCGGCGGTGAATCATGCTGCGGGGCCTGCGGCAGCTCGGACTGACCGTGCTCACCGTGCTGCCCATGCCGACCATCCGACAGCTCCTCGCCCCAGCCAGGGAAAGTCGCCGGCTCATGCTCCGGCTCAGACGGCCCGAACAGCAGCATCAGAAAGAAGAACAGGCCTACGGCGATGGCAGGCCACAGCCAGACCACCCCGAAGGCGCGGACGTACAGCGGCAGATCGAAGTTCGTGCCGGCCGCCGCGGCCTGCGCGGCCTTGGCCGTCGAGCCGCCGCCGGGACCGATGACCTTACCGAACCAGGTCGCGAGGTAGCCGCCGGCGAAACCACCGATCGCGAGCGCGAGCGCCGCGCCGATGCTCGCGCGCCGGCGGTAGACGAGGAACGCGAACAGCGCCAGCAGCACCGCGGCGATGGAGCCGTAGAGCGCGAACCAGCCGTCGCGTGCGACGTACGTCTTCGACTCCGGCGCGGCGAGATACACGTTGCCCTGGCTGACGACGCCGAGCACCGCGGGAGCAGTCGATTTCCATAGCGCCCCGACCGGGAAAGCCGCCAACAGACCCGCGCCGCCGACCACGGCGAACGCGATGGCGTCCGCGATCCACTCGGGCCGTTTCTCAGGCCCAGGGATGCCCTGCGGATTATCGTCCTGGTGCGGCGACGGCGTCGGCGTCGGCCATGGCAGCTCGGTGCTCATCAGGCACAGCCTTTCACGCGTCGTCCCGGTTGTCGCGCGGGGGCCCGCATTGACGCGAAGCGCACTCCAGAGCGTTGTCAGCCGAAGGTGCTTCGATAGGCGGCATGCAGCGACTGATCCTTCCCTTCGCCTCCACGCAGCTCTGGGCGGATTGGCTCAACGAGCACCACGCCGACACACCCGACGGCCTCTGGCTGAAGATCGCCAAGAAGGAGTCCGGCATCGCCACGGTGACGTATGCCGAAGCCCTGGACGTGGCGCTGTGCTACGGCTGGATCGATGGCCAGAAGAACACGCTCGACGAGACCTGGTGGCTCCAGCGGTTCACCCCAAGACGCTCGACCAGCCGCTGGTCGAAGGTGAACACCGAGAAGGTGCTAGCGCTGATCGAGGCCGGCCGCATGCAGCCCGCCGGCATGAAAGAGATCGAGGCAGCAAAGGCAGATGGCCGCTGGGACCGCGCATACGACAGGCAGGCCGTAGCCCAGGTACCGCCCGACCTCCAGGCGGCATTCGACGCGAACCCGAAGGCCGCCGAGTTCTTCGCCACCCTCACCGGCGCGAACCGGTACGCCGTGCTGTACCGCATCCACGACGCGAAGCGCCCACAAACCCGCGCCGACCGCATCGCCAAGTTCGTCGCGATGCTAGAACGCGGCGAAACCCTCCACTAGCAGGCGCATAACGCCCGACATTCCATCGGCGCGGATCGAACCGCCACGTCCGTCCCGATGGTCCAGCGCGGTCCTACTATCGATCCCGATTATCTGATGGCCCGATCAGCCGTCGCCTCGGACCTGATCAGCCGTCACCTGTGTATGCGTGATTCGAGCATCCTCAGCATGATTGCCAATCGCCCGATCCGATACCCGGCTCATCGAACGCTGACTACTCCGCCGCCGCTGATACGACGACTACCGCGCGCGTCGCATTTCCGCTGGTCATATTATCTATCCCGATTATCAGCTTGCCTGATCAGCCTAGGCAGGATGGGCCTAGCAGGGCCTTGAGGTCGCCCATCAGTGCCGGGGACGGGGTCACTCGCAGGTTGTCGCCGACCTTGAGCACCGTCGTCGAGGTCCGGCCGCGCATGCGGACCCTGACCTCCGTCATGCCCGGGTGGCTGGCTAGCACCTCGCGTAGGCGGGGCGCGGACTGCGGTGTGATCTTCGCATCGGACACGTGCAGGATCAGCGGCTGGTTAGCCTCGGCCTGCGCCAGGTCCGGCACGGTCAGTTCGATCGCCATCAGCCTCGGCACGTCCTCGCGGCGCTCTACCTTGCCCTTGACCAGCACCACGGCGTCCTCGGCCAGGTTGGTCGCGTAGAGCTGGTAGCTGTTCGGGAAGAACATCACGTCGATCGAGCCCTCCAGGTCCTCGATCGTCGCGATGGCCCACTGGTTGCCCTGCTTGGTCATCTTGCGCTGCAGGCCGCTGATGATCCCGCCGATGGTCGTGGTCGCGCCGTCGGGGTACATCTGCGCTTCCGCATTGACTGTCGCGATCGACGCGTCGGACTTCGAGGACAGCAGGTGCTCGAGGCCGGAGAGCGGGTGGTCGGAGACGTACAGGCCGAGCATTTCCCGTTCGTAGCTGAGCAGCATCGTCTTGTCCCACTCGGTGCTGGAGAACTCGAGCTCCAGGCCGGGCGCCGCGGACGACGAGTCGTCCTCACCGAGCAGCGCGCCGAACAGCGAGTCCTGGCCGATCGCCTCCTGCTTCTTGACCTCGACCACGCTGTCGACCGCGCGTTCGTGTTGCTCGAGCAGGCCGCGTCGGGCGTGGCCGAGCGAGTCGAACGCGCCGGCCTTGATCAGCGATTCGATGGTGCGCTTGTTGCAGACGACCGCGTCGACCTTGTTCAGGAAGTCTTGGAATGAGGTGAAGCGGCCCTTGCTGCGGCGCGAGGCGCGGATCGACTCGACGACGTTCACGCCGACGTTGCGGATCGCGGACAGGCCGAAGCGGATCTCGCTGCCGCGCGGGGTGAAGTCGGCGTCCGACTCATTCACGTCCGGTGGCAGTACCTTGATGCCCATGCGGCGGCACTCGCCAAGGTAGACGGCGGACTTGTCCTTGTCGTCCTTGACGCTGCTGAGCAGCGCGGCCATGTATTCAGCCGGGTAGTTGGCTTTGAGGTAGGCGGTCCAGTACGCGACGAGGCCGTAACCGGCCGAGTGCGCCTTGTTGAACGCGTAGTCGGCGAACGGGACCAGGATGTCCCAGATGGTCTTGATCGCCTCGTTGGAGTAGCCGTTCTCACGCATGCCCTCGGAGAAGGGCACGAACTCCTTGTCCAGGACCTCTTTCTTCTTCTTGCCCATCGCCCGGCGCAGCAGGTCGGCCTGTCCCAGCGAGTACCCGGCCAGTACCTGCGCGGCCGACATGACCTGCTCCTGATAGATGATCAGGCCGTAGCTGACGTCGAGGACTTCCCTGAGCGGTTCGGCCAGCTCCGGGTGGATCGGGGTGATCGGCTGGCGGCCGTTCTTGCGCTCGGCGTAGTTGATGTGCGAGTTCGCGCCCATCGGTCCGGGGCGGTAGAGCGCGATGACGGCGGATACGTCTTCGAAGTTGTCCGGGCGTAGCTGACGCAGCAGCGAGCGCAGTGGGCCGCCATCGAGCTGGAACACGCCGAGCGTGTCGCCGCGGCTCATCAGCTCGTAGGTCGGCTTGTCGTCCAGCGGGATCTGCAGCAGGTCGAGCTTGGTGCCGGTGGTCTGCTCGATGTTGCGTACCGCGTCGTCGAGGATGGTGAGGTTGCGCAGCCCGAGGAAGTCCATCTTGATCAGGCCGAGCGATTCGCAGGTCGGATAGTCGAACTGCGTGATGATCACACCGTCGGCCGGTCGCATCATTACCGGCACGTAGTCGGTGATCGGCTCGGCGGAGATGATCACACCGGCGGCGTGCACGCCGGGCTGGCGAATCAGCCCTTCGATGCCCTTGGCGGTGTCGACGACCTTACGCACGTCCGCGTCGCCCTCATAGAGCGAACGGAACTCGCCAGCCTCGTTGTAGCGCTTGTGCTCCGGGTCGAAGATGCCGGAGAGCGGGATGTCCTTACCCATCACCGCCGGGGGCATCGCCTTGGTGATCCGATCACCCATCGCGAAGGGGTAGCCGAGGACACGCGAGGCGTCCTTCACGGCAGCCTTGGCCTTAATGGTGCCGAAGGTGACGATCTGCGCGACCTTGTCGTCGCCGTACTTCTCGGTGACGTACCGGATCACGTCGCCGCGGCGACGGTCGTCGAAGTCGACGTCGATGTCAGGCATCGAGACGCGGTCGGGGTTGAGGAACCGCTCGAACAGCAGGTTGTACGGGATCGGGTCGAGGTCGGTGATGCCGAGCGCGTAGGCGACGAGCGAGCCTGCCGCCGAGCCACGGCCGGGACCGACCGGGATCCCGTCGTCCTTGGCCCAGTTGATGAAGTCCGCGACCACGATGAAGTAGCTGGGGAACCCCATCTGGATGATGATGCCGAGCTCGTACTCCAGCCGCTGCCGGTAGGCCTCGGGGTCCGGGTAGCCGGCCGGGAAGCGCCGGTCCAGGCCCTCGTAGGCGAGCTTGCGGAACCACTCGTCCTCGTTCAGGCCGTCCGGCGGTGGCAGCCGCGGCATCAGGTTCTTGAACTCGAACATCCCCGAGGTGTCGACCTTCTCGGCGATCAGCAGGGTATTGCGGCAGCCCTCCAGCCACACGTCATCCGACTCGACCGCGCGCATCTCGTCGGCGCTCTTGAGGTAGTAGCCGTCGCCGCCGAAACGGAACCGGTTCGGGTCGTCGATGTTCGCGGCGGTCTGGATGCACAGCAGCACGTCGTGCGAGACCGACTCTTCCTTGACGGTGTAGTGCGAGTCGTTGGTCACCACCGGCGGGATGTTCAGCTCGCGGCCGATACGCAGCAGGTCCTCGCGTACCCGGGTCTCGATGTCCAGGCCGTGCGACATCAGCTCCAGGTAGTAGTTCTCCTTGCCGAAGATCTCCTGGTATGTCGCGGCGGCATCGCGCGCCTTCTCGTACTGGCCGAGCCGAAGCCGGGTCTGCACCTCGCCGGAGGGGCAGCCGGTGGTGGCCATCAGGCCCTCGTGGTTCTCGGCGAGCAGCTCCCGGTCCATGCGCGGCCACTTGCGGTGGAAGCCCTCGGTGTACGACCGGGACGACAGCTTGACCAGGTTCGACAGGCCGCGCGCGTTGGCCGACCAGATGGTCATGTGCGTGTAGGACCCGGAACCTGACACGTCGTCGGATTTCTGGCTCGGCTGGCCCCAGAAGATCTGCTTGGTGTTCTGCCGGGCCTCCGGCGCGACGTACGCCTCGATCCCGATGATCGGCTTCACCCCGGCCGCCTGAGCCTGCCGGAAGAAGTCGTTCGCCCCGTGCACGTTCCCGTGGTCGGTCATCGCGACCGCGGGCATCCCAAGCTCGGCGGCCCGTTTGAACATGTCCTTCAGCCGCGCGGCCCCGTCGAGCATCGAGTACTCGGTGTGAACGTGCAGGTGAACGAACTGTTCTGTGGTCACGCCGCGGCTCCGCTTCACCCGGATTCAGTTGGATGCAGGCAACGCTACCGCCTCCCGCCGACACGGATGCGTCGTGGCAGAAGTCGGCGCGGCGTCTGTAGCGTCAGGAGTTGGACACATAGATGTCGCCGAGTCCAGGGTACGTCTCGCCGGTGCCCGGGCACGTCCATCCCAACGCGCTGTCGATGCCCTGGAGTGGGTTGGTGTGTTGGCGGCGGTTTCGGTCGCACGCTCGTGGGAGCTCTTGCGGCGGCGCATCGATATGACGACATTGACCATCGTGGTCTGCACGCTGCGGTCCGGGGAGTTTGTCACAGCGTTTTTGTCGCGGCGTTTGTCAGAGCGGTAGGCCGGTGTAGTTCTCGGCGAAGGTCGTCTCTGCGGCCCGTGAGGAAGTTACGTATTCCAGTTGCGCGAGTTGGAGGCGGGACGTGAAGGCGTCGGCGGCGGGGTCTACATGCAGCATCGCGGTCATCCAGGCGGAGAAGTGCCGGTAAGCCAGACGCGGCGTAGCGCGGTTTGCAGTTA
>CAVQPP010000044.1:0-6984 GCA_963714445.1 uncultured Actinomycetota bacterium | reverse complement strand
ATTTGTGAGTCATCACTGGGGATTCACAGACCTCGCCGCGCAAGTGCTATTTTAGCGCCTATGCGCTTTCGCGGGCATGACGGCGTGCATGTGTACTGACGATACATCCTCCTCACGAGAATAGCAGAGATTCGATCACCACGGGCACAACCCCAGGCGGCGACAGCACGCCGACGTTGACGAAATCGAGCTCGGCAAACCGGCACGCCGTCGATCGACGAGGTCCGAGGACCACAGCGAGGCGATCCCCTCATCCGCGACGCGTTCGCCAAGCTCCGCGGCCTGCCGCCGTCCGACGTCGTTCAGCGGCGTGTCGGTGAAGCCCTGCACGCGGATCGGCTCACGGTTGTCGTCCGTCTCGCCATGACGCGCGAGCAGGATGTCGTCGCTCGCGGGCGGGGGGGTCATGCCCGCCGGGAGATGCTCATCCGGCTCGGTCTCCGCTCGGACACCGCCGGTGGCGGCGCGGCGCCGGTCGCGACCGCGGACGAGTGAGCATCTCCCGGCGGGCATGACCCCCCCGCCCGCGAGCGACGACATCCTGCTCGCGCGTCATGGCGAGACGGACGACAACCGTGAGCCGATCCGCGTGCAGGGCTTCACCGACACGCCGCTGAACGACGTCGGACGGCGGCAGGCCGCGGAGCTTGGCGAACGCGTCGCGGATGAGGGGATCGCCTCGCTGTGGTCCTCGGACCTCGTCGATCGACGGCGTGCAGTCCCACGAGTCCATCGTCGACGTCGGCGAGTTGCTGTCGCCGCCTGGGTTGTGCCCGTGGTGATCAAATCTCTGCTATTCTCGTGAGGAGGATGTATCGTCAGTACACATGCACGCCGTCATGCCCGCGAAAGCGCATAGGCGCTAAAATAGCACTTGCGCGGCGAGATTGTGTGTGATTCCCCAGTGGGATGACTCACGAATCGCTTTGGACCCAGGATTGGGACAGCATCGTCGCCCGGCTTGGCGGGGCCGAGATGCTCAACAAAAGCGCCCGCGAGACGAAAGCGTTTTTGCGGGCGCGTGAGCCCGGCCCGTCCAGCTCTGCTCGGAGGCCAGGTCCTTGAGCGTGCCGGCCTCCTTCACCACCTCGTTGGCCAGCTCGACCACCGCGGTCTGGATGTCTGGGAAGTATTGGTAGAAGGTCGCCGGGGAGGTGCCCGCGCGACGCGCCACGTCGATGACCGTCACGTCCCGGTACGAGGTGGACGCGATCAGCTCGGCGAGGCATTCGAGCAGCCGGGTTCGGGTGGCCTGGCCTCGGCGGCCGGCGATCCGCCCGTCAACGGTACGTACTTGTGTCATACCGTCAGTTTATATATGGCTGGATAGTTTGCATTTGTGACGGTGCATCGGTTGCGCCATCTGGTGGACAGTCACCTCGGATGCCTGGTTCAAGCCATAGTCAGATTCGAGCCGGCACCGTTGACTTAAGCCACTGTTTCTTCTTAAGCAACTGTCGTCGCGGTGGTAACCGGCGAACGCTCCAGCCGCACGACGATGGACTTGGAGGTGGGCGTGTTCGACACCTGCGCCGTCGAGTCCAGCGGAACCAGCACGTTCGTCTCCGGGAAGTACGCGGCCGCACATCCATGCGCGGTCTGGTAGCTGACGACCCGGAAGCTCGGCGCCCGCCGCTCGACCCCGTCCTGCCACACCGAGACCAAGTCCACCTGTTCACCGTCGGCGAGTCCGAGCACGGCCAGGTCGACCGGGTTCACGAACACGACTCGGCGCCCTTGCTTGATGCCGCGATAGCGGTCGTCGAGCCCGTAAATAGTCGTGTTGTACTGATCATGCGAGCGGACGGTCTGCAGCAGCAGATGACCCTCCGGCACGCGCACGATCTCAAGCTCGTTGACGGTGAAGTTCGCCTTGCCGGTCGCCGTGGGGAAGGTGCGCGAGTCGCGCGGACCGTGCGGCAGCTGGAAGCCGTCCGGCGTGCGTACACGTGCGTTGAAGTCAGTGAAACCCGGCACGACCCGCGCGATTCGGTCCCTGATCTGGTCGTAGTCGGCGGCCAGTGCCTCCCACTCGATCTCGCCGTAGACAGTGCTCGGGCCGAACAGCGCGCGCCCCAGGCCGGCGATGATCGCGACCTCGCTCTTGAGATGGGGCGAGGCCGGCTCGAGGCGGCCGCGCGAGGCGTGCACCATCGACATCGAATCCTCGACCGTGACGAACTGCTCGCCACTCGCCTGGACGTCGCGCTCAGTGCGGCCGAGGCACGGCAGGATCAGCGCGGCTCTGCCGGCCACCGCATGCGAGCGGTTGAGCTTCGTCGAGACCTGCACCGTCAGCGCGCAGCGGCGCAGCGCCGCCTCGGTCACGGCCGTATCCGGCGTGGCGGCGACGAAGTTGCCGCCGACCGCGAAGAAGACCGAGACCTTGCCGTCGCGCATCGCTCGGATCGCCTCGACGGTGTCGTAGCCGTGCTCGCGTGGCGGGGCGAAGCCGAACTGCGCCTCCAGCGCGTCCAGGAACGCATCCTTGGGCTTCTCGTAAATGCCCATGGTTCGGTCGCCCTGCACGTTCGAGTGCCCGCGCACCGGGCAGACCCCGGCGCCGGGACGGCCCACGTTCCCGCGCAGCATGAGGAAGTTGACGATCTCTCGGATCGTCGGCACCGAGTTGCGGTGCTGCGTCAGGCCCATGGCCCAGCAGACGATGGTGCGTTGCGCCGTCATCGCGCGTGCGGCCAGCGCTTCGATCTGGTCACGTGTCAGGCCGGTCGCGTCGCGTACGTCGTCCCAGGACGTCTGACGGACGTCTTTCTCGTACTCGTCGAAGCCGTGCGTATACGCGTTGATGAACGCCCTATCAAGGACGGTCCCTGGTGCGTGGTCTTCGGCTTCCAGCATCAGCTTGCCGAGCGCGCGGAACAGCGCGAGGTCGCCATTGACCCGGATCTGCAGGAAGTCGTCCGCGAGCGGCGTGCCGCCGCCGATCAGGCCCCTGGCGTGCTGCGGGTTCTTGAAGCGGATCAGCCCGGCCTCCGGCAGCGGGTTGACCGCGACGATCGTCGCGCCCGCGCGCTTGGCCCGCTCGAGAGCGGTGAGCATCCGGGGGTGGTTCGTGCCCGGGTTCTGTCCGACCACGATGATCAGGTCGGCCTGGTAGAGGTCGTTGAGCGAGACCGAGCCCTTGCCGACGCCGAGCGTCTCGGACAACGCGGACCCGCTCGACTCGTGGCACATGTTCGAGCAGTCCGGCAGGTTGTTGGTGCCGTACCGACGCACCATCAGCTGGTACAGGAACGCTGCCTCGTTCGACGTGCGGCCGGAGGTGTAGAAGACGGCCTCGTCCGGGGCGCACGCACGCAGCGCGTCGGCGGTGATCCGGAAGGCCTCGGCCCAGCTGACGGGACGGTAAGTGTCGGAATCCGGCGCCTTGTACATCGGTTCGGTGAGACGTCCCTGCTGGCCAAGCCAGTAGTCGGACTTCGTGGCGAGCTCGCTGACCGGGTGCTCGGCGAAGAACTGCGGCGTCACGCGGCGCAGCGTCGCCTCCTCGGCGACCGCCTTCGCGCCGTTCTCGCAGAACTCGAAGTGACTGCGCTCGCCCTCGGCGGGCTCGGGCCAGGCGCAGCCGGGGCAGTCGAAGCCGCCGGACTGGTTGATCCGCAGCAGAGTCAGCGCGGTGCGCTTGACCCCCATCTGCCGCTGAGCGACCTGCAGCGAGTGGCCGACCGCGGGCGCCCCGGCGGCCCAGGATTTCGGTGTGGCGACGGAAAGGCCCTCGTCGGTGGGGTCTTGGCGTGGGGCTGGCGTGGCCATCAGCGTCTCCTCGCTAACTACTGCTGACCTGTAGTGCTGATGTCTGCACTGTACCGCTCCGCACGGATCACCCCATTGAGTGAATTGTCTGTTATTCGACCTACGCCCTTTCGTGGGACTCAATCCAATGGAACCTCCACTGAGCGGTCTGGCACACGCGGTGTCGTTCATCCGTTTCGACCCTGCCGGGCCCGGCCAGAAGGGACTTTTCAGATGGGAACCCATGCCAGACCCCGCAGACGTGTCCGCACGGCCGCACTCGGCACGCTCGCCGTCGGCGCAACGCTGACCGGGGTCGGCCTGACCGCCGCGGCCCTGGACCCGGGCGGGGCCGGCCTGGCCGACGGGCCGCTCGGCTCCGAGCCGGTGAACTTCGCGGCCAGCGGCCTCGGTGCCCCGGTGCCGGTGGCCGACGTCAGCTCGCTGAACGGCTCGTCATCAGTGGGCAAGGGCGTGCTGGTGACCGGAGCCGGCAGCGGGACGAACGGCGCGCCAGCCGTCGAGACCCCGTCTACCGGGTACGACGTGGGACAGCTGAAGCCCGTCACGGCGATCGTCGCCGCGACCGGGAAAAAGGCCGCGAAAGCGGCATTGGTCAGCCGGGTAACCCCGGCAAGCAACACCGCGTCGACGATCAAGAGTGCCGTTGGAAGCAACGCGGCCTCAGGCAGCAGTGCCTCGGGAAACGGTGCCTCAGCTGCCAACGCCGCGCCCAAGACCGGCGCTGCTTCAGGGAGCTCCTCCGCCGGCGGCACGAGCGCGCCGCAGCTTCCGTCCCTCGACGCGAGCCTGCCGCTCAGCACCGCGCTGCCGGTGCCGAGCCTGCCGACTCTCCCCACGATCTCCAACCTGTCGACGACGGTGAGCCACGCCAAGACCACCTTGGCCGGATTGCTCAACGAAGTCGCCGGACTGGTCTGATCAGCAGTCCACCTACTCAGTAGTCCACGTACACAGCCGGGGGACGGTCGTCACCCCGGCGAATGAAGATCGCTGAAATCCACCGCCTCGCTTCGGCAGGATGGTCGCCGCCCGTGGCCTCGCAACGCCACCGCCGCGGGCAGCGGCCAGTCCCAGTCCCGGAAAGGCGGTGGACCCCGACCCTTGTCCGCTCTCGCGCTCCTGCCCCGCTTCTCGGCCGCCGCGGCCGCCGACTCCTTCATCCACCGCGACTACGCGGCGGTGTTCGCCTCGGTCCCGGCCATCGCGATCGGATCGATCGCGTTCTTCGTATTGAAGGACCACCTCGCGGCGACGGCTTCCAGGGGCATCGGCGCCGACGCGACGACAGGGAACGCCGGGGATGCGTTCAGCGCGTGGTTCGCTGCGGATGGAGCGTCGCTGCGTCCTGAGGAAGAACTCGCGTTGGCGGGCATCGTCCTAGTCGCTATGGCGGAGCGGCTTGAGCACGATCCCGCCGCGTATCCACTACTCGCGTGCGCAGCGGCGCGACTCGTGCCGGAGCTCGCGAGCGCCGGGGGCTGGCGTGGCTGGACCGGGCTGACCGAACGAGCGCGGCGCGCAGCCGTCGAGGTGCTGCGACCGACCGCGCTTTCCGTCCTGGCGCGCGCCGCGACCTGGGGACTGGTTTCGACGGGGGGAGAAGCGTGACGACATCATCGTTGGCTACCGAGTCTGAGGCGCTGCCGCAGAAGACAGAGCCGGTTTCTGAAAAGGAATCGGCGCCGATCCCCATCCCGGTACTCGCGCCGTACGTAGGTCTCGTCGCGGCGGTGCTCTGCACACTCGGCGGCGGATGGCTGCTCCTCGCGCCTTACGCGCTCGACTTCCGGCACGGCGCGAAGCACCTCCCGCGCGTCGCGACCGTCGATCTCGAGACCGGTGCCGCGGTTATCGCCGTCGGGATCGTGGCCGCCGTGCTCTTCTCCGTGAATCTGGCGCTGCGGCTGCGAAACGACGATCCGCGTGCCGTGCACGTCGTGGCCGCGCGGAAGTCCGACGTGCCGCCGGACGTACCGGAAGAAGACGTAACGCGTCTTGAAAGCTCGCACGAACCCGATCCGGGCGGCGACCCCGGCAGTGATCCGGGCGGAGCGTTGCGCGAGCTGCTGACCCCGCTCGTCGCCGCGCTGGCCGCCGATCTGCGCAGCCACGACCAGGAAAACAGCCAGAACACCCAGCGAAAGGGGCCGTGACGATGTCCGCGACCGTTCCGGCTCAACGCAGCGACCGCATCGAGCCGAGCCGCGCCGAACTGCCCCTGATCCCGCCGCCGGCGCCGCGACCGAAGGCGCCCGTCGCCGCGCTCACCGGCCTGACGCTGGTCGCGCTGCTCGGTGGCTGGCTGATCGCGTCGCCGTTCGTGCTCGGGGACCAGGCGCGTGGCGCCGCGTGGACCGCCGCCACTCGCACCGACGTCGCGACAGGCTCCGCTATCGCCGGGATCGCCGTCCTCGGTCTGCTCGGCTACCTGGCCGCCGCGATCGCCTGGCTGGCGCGATACGGTCACTAACGTGTCCGACTCAGCCGCGGCCGATCCAGCGGTCTTCGATCCAGACGATCGCACCAACTCCACCTGCCACGCTGATCGCGGCTGGGTGCACGACGCGGTCGCAAAGGTCGAGGCCGACGCCAATCGGTCCGCCGATACGCACCTGCTCGTCGTACCGCTGCCCGAGGCGTGGGGCATCGACCTCTATCTGAAGGACGAGTCCACGCACCCGACCGGCTCGCTTAAGCATCGGCTGGCGCGTTCGCTCTTCCTCTACGCGCTATGCAACGGCTGGATTCGCGAGGGACGTCCGGTCATCGAAGCGTCCTCGGGCTCGACGGCCGTCTCCGAGGCCTACTTCGCCCGGATGCTCGGGCCGGTTTCGTATTCGTCGGCAATCAGCAGCACGCCATGTGCGTCGGCGATGCGCCGGATCCCGTGCAAAAACTCGGGCGGTGCGGGAATGAACCCGCCTTCGCCGAGCACGGGCTCGATGATCATCGCCGCGACCTTGTCTGGAGCGACGCGGGACTGAATCTCTGTTCGAGCGCGCCGATTACGTGGCTCGTCGTCACACCGTGATGCTCGTACGGAAACGGCGCGTGGTAAATCTCGCTGCAGAATGGGCCGAAATGCTGTTTGTACGGCGCATTCTTGCCGGTCATGGACAACGCGAGCAGCGTGCGGCCGTGAAACCCGTGGGCGAAGGCGATGACGGCGGGACGGCGCGTGTATAGCAATACGTCTACGTGTACACC
>CAVQPP010000043.1:0-9123 GCA_963714445.1 uncultured Actinomycetota bacterium | reverse complement strand
GCATTGGCACCAGCAAGGACGTCGCGGGCCTCAACATGGCGCAACTGATGCCCGCTAGCTGACCCAGGGCCCGCACTCCGACCGCGCTCGGCACGGTCCTGAACACGCGAAAGCTGTGTTCAGGACCGTGCCGACTGTTGTCAGTAGACCGGCGTGAGACCTGGGCGTGTGTCGAAGCGTCTGGATTAGCGACTCGGGTCACGGTCGACGAACGTTGATCATTAACGCGCGATGGCGGGCATCCCATCGCGAGAACAACCGTGCAACGCGTAAGCCATCACGGCCGTCGCGGCGAAGGGGAGTGCGCCTGACATGACTACGGCCAGATCCATTGATGATGTGGATATTCAACATTGGCCATGCGCCGACGAGCTGGCGAGGACCATCCCTGAGACGAACACCGCGCCGCTGACCGTGCGGCCAATCGCGCCGAGCGCCCACCTCGCCTTTATCCAGAACCGGGCGATCACCGAGCAGGTCTCGTTCCTGCAGTGCCCGGCCTGGGGCGGGGTCAAAGCGGGATGGAGCACCGAATCGATCGGCTGGTTCGCCGGCTCGCAACTGGTCGGAGTGGCGACGGTGCTGTACCGGCGGGCTCCGTGGATAGAGCGCAGCCTGGCGTACGTCCCGGAAGGTCCGGTCATCGACTGGTTCGGGCAGCATCTGACGCGGCGTCGTATCGGCGAGTGGCTGGACCCGTTGGCGCACCACGCCCGGCAACGCGGCGCGTTCGCGCTACGCATGGGGCCGCCGCTCATCGAGCGACTGTGGGACAACGCGACCGTCAAATCAGGCCTGGCCGCCGCGAATATCGCGAAGTTCGACGACTGGCCACCCGACCGCCGCGATCCCGAGGTCAGGGATCTCGCGCGACGGCTCACCGCGCTCGGCTGGCGACGCGTCGACGGCGCCGGTTACGGCTCCGGGCAGCCGCGTTACCGACTGCGCTTGCCGCTAGAGGGGCGCGACGCGCAGGCGATCTGGGCCGGACTCAGCCAGCAGTGGCGACGCAATATCCGCCTTTCCGAGCGGGCCGGAGTCAGGGTCGAACAACGTGGCGCGTCCGGGCTGCCCGAGTTCCACCGCCTGTACCTGCAAACCGCCGCGCGCGACGGCTTCATACCCCGGCAGCTGGAGTACTTCGAGCGTATGTTCCAGGTGTTCGGGGCCGAGGACGCCGACCGTGTCCGGCTGTACGTCGCATATCTCGACGACGAACCGCTGGCCGCCGGGACACTTGTGACCGTCGGGTCGTACGCATGGTACGGATACGGCGCGTCAGCCGATGAAGGCCGCGGCGTGCGACCGTCTAACGCGGTCCAGTGGCGGATGATCCGCGACTGCCTCGACCGCGGCATCCGCGTCTACGACCTGCGCGGCGTCGCCGACTCGCTTGACGCTGACGACCAGCTCTCGGGCGTGCTGCGCTTCAAGGTCGGCATCGGCGCGGAGGCGGTCGCGTACCCGGGGGAGTGGGACCTGCCGTTGAATCGCGCCTTTTATCGCATCTTCCGACTGCGAACGTCGCGGTGAAGGTGAAACTGTGCCACTGACTTTGTACGTGGATTTCCCGCGCTGGTACGCCCACCTCAAATCGGTCATCGCCGAGGAACCCGGCGTCGTGCCCGTAGCCAAGGGAAACGGCTACGGATTCGGCGTAGAGCAGTTGGCGCGCACAGCGGCCAAACTCCAACTCGGAACCCTCGCGGTCGGCACGGTCGCCGAGGCGGCCGCGGTGCTCGACATGTTCCCAGGTGAAGTGATGGTGACGGGCGACTCGTCGGGCGAGGGCCGAATTCCACCCGCCGAACAAGACCGCGTCATCTACACCGCGCCATCCCTGAAGGCCGCCGCCGAACTCGCCGACCGCCGCGTGATCGTCGAATGCCGCAGCTCCCTGCTAAGACACGGCATCGAAGAATCCGAACTGGGCGAACTGCACTACGCCCTAGCCGGCCGACCGCTCGAGGGTTTCGCCCTCCACCTGCCAATCGACCGTCCACCAGACAGCGACCCCGTCCAGGAAACCGCCCGCTGGATGCACGCCTTGTCCAAAGCCGGGTTCGCCGTCCCCACCATGTACGTCAGCCACCTGACCGGCCAGGAGATCGCGCACCTAGCCAGTCAGTTCCCAGACACCCGCTTCCGCCTCCGCGCCGGAACGCGCCTTTGGCTAGGCGATCGCCAATCACTGCGCGCGGCTGGGACCGTGCAGCAGTCGATTCCAGTCAGCCGCGGTGACCGCCTCGGGTACCGCCAGGCTCGCAGCACCCGCGACGGCTGGCTGGTCGTCGTCAGCGGCGGAACCGCGCACGGCGTAGGGCTGGAGGCCCCGAAGACGGTGCGCGGCCTCGCCCCGCGGATCAGGAGCCTGGCACGCTCCGGCCTTGCGTCGATGAACCTGGTCCGCTCGCCGTTCTGCTGGCAAGGCCGAAAACAGTGGTTCGCCGAGCCGCCGCACATGCTCCACTCGATGCTGCTGCTTCCCCGCCACGTCGAACCCCCGTGGACCGGCACCGAACTAACCGCCGACCTACGCCACACCGCCACCACCTTCGACCAGATCCAGGCGATGTGAAGCGCCGGCTACCCGGTCGTTCAGGAGTCGCTTGAGAGGTCGTAGCCACGCGCCGCGAGTTCACGCAGCAGAATCGCGCGCATCCGCTCGCGCCGCCGCGCGAGTCGGGAGGAGCGTTTCTCGCGACGATTGTCTTCCGTCTGCAGGGGAGGGAACGGCAGCGGCAGGCGGACCGAGCGGAAATGCGCCCGATTCCACTCCCGGAATTCACCGAACCGCGTCGGCATTTCAGGCAGCGGCTGATCGGGGTAGCGGCGGTATCGGACGACGATCACCTGGCGAACGACCGCGTCCGTGTCGCTGTCGGTGATTTCGTCGAACGTGACACTGCGGACCGTGCCCCAGGGAACGCGGCGGCGGCCGAGCAGCGATTTGACGATCAGCGCGTCGTCGGTGAAAACGATCGCTCCAGTCAGAGCCCGCAGTCGTGCCTCGCCTGACAGTGGCCTGGCATCCTCGGGCGCGCTATCCGGCATCTGCTCCACGGCCCGACTCTACGCAACAGAGGCGCCCGCCAGCGTGCTTCCGGTCTCCAGCAGGCTCTTGAGGTCGCTGAGGATCCACGGCCAGCCGCCGCCTGCTCCCGAAGACTCGTTCTCGCCGGCGACCATTGCCGCGAGCAGCGGGCCGGGCAGTTCGTGCACCACCGTCAGGCGGGTCGCGCCAGCGGCGGCCTCGATCTCGTAGGTCAGTCGGCTGAAGCCCTCGGCGGCCAGCGCCCCCGTCGTGTCCATCAGCATGCGCCAGGTCAGTACGAGCCGGCGCGGCGGGTCCGCCTCGATGACCTCGCCGTCGACGATCGTGTCGGGTACGGGCATGCCCATCTCGGCCCCGGCCTTGATCATCGCGTCGCTCGGGTGGGTCTGGTACGCGGCTCCGGGGCGCAGGTCGTAGTCCGTCTTGCCGCCGTAGCCGAACCGGTCGGTCCACTCGGGCTTGGTGATCGCGTCCCACACCCGCTCGGGCGTGGCCTTGATGTAGACCCGGTAGACCTGCGTGCTGCTCGCCTCGCGTGTCTCGCTCATGATTCTTACTCCCGCTCCAACTGTGTTTTGAGGTCGATGAGCGCCGCGGCCCGGCGCTCGGTGTACTTGCCGATCCACCGGTCGTGGATCATCCGGATCGGCACCGGATTGAGGTAGTGGAGTTTCTCCCGGCCAGAGCGCCGGGAGACCACCAGCCCGGCTTCCTCGAGCACCCGCAGGTGCTTCATCACCCCGAACCGGGTCATCTCGAGATCCGACTCGAGTTCGGTGAGGGTGAGCCCGTCCCGCGCGAACAGCTTGTCCAGCAGTAGACGTCGGGTCGGGTCGGCCAGCGCTTTGAACACGAGGTCGTCGTCGGCCATGGCTCGATAATAGGTGACCAAATGGTCACATGTCTAGGCCGTGAAGGCAGATGCGCGAACTAGCGCTGGTTCGCGGGCTGCTGCTGACGCAGCGACCAGCCGCTGTACGGCAATCAGGGTTCTGGGATATTTCACATACGCAGGGCGCTTAGATCAGATCTCCGTGACGACCACGTCGAACGCTCCGGCCGAGCCCTCGACCTGGTATCCCAGATCCCGCAAGGCGTCCGCGAACTGCTCCGGCGTCTTCGGTTCCACGCCCGCGACCAGGACGCCGCGCACGATGCGTCCCTTCGTGGCCTTATTCCAGTGGCTGACCACGGACCGCTTGAGTTCGCCCCCTACCGTCCGTTCGTGCACCACCCGGATCGTGACCGTCCGCGCTGCGGCCGCCAAGCCAGCCGGCCGCCACAGCCCGGTATAGCCGGTCGAACGCAAGTCGACCACAAGCCGCTCGCCGACGAGTTCCGTCAGCGGTCCGGCCAGGGCCTTGCGCCAGACAGCTGTCACCGGTCCGAGCCGCGGCAGCTTCGCGCTGCCGGAGCAGCGGTAGTACGGGATCCGGTCCTGCGGTCGCACGACGCCCCAGAGCCCGGAGAACACGAGCACCGATTGCTGCGCGCGGCGATACGCCTCCGGCTCGTCTTCTCGCAAGCCCGGCAGGTCGAGTGCTTCGTAGAGCACGCCCCGGTAGACGTCGGCCGCAGCAGCGGCGGGCGCACTGGCGAGGGTTTGATTGCGGGTCAGCTCGTCGGTCTGGCCTTCGCTTAACCCGAGCGCCGCGAGCGCACGTGCGGGCGTGCCCGAACTGAGCCTGCTCAGCGACCTGACCAGCGACTCACGCACCGAGGTGAGCTGGGGGAGTACCAGTGAGCGCAGGTCTACCGGTTCCGCCTCCGCCGGGACGCTTTTTCCCTCGGACGGCGGCAAAAAGATGAACATATTCGTACAGATCTCCGGAAACGGTCGCCTGCTCTCCGGTGAACTCTAGCCGACGCGCCGATCGGTATGGGCTTGAGATGCAACGTTGCACCGTTTGGCTTACAACGCCCAGGGCACACGGGACCCGGTCAGGCTTTCCGACAGGGAAGGGAAGGACAATGGCCCTGCATACGGTTCAGCGCGCGGGCTACACGGCTGGTCGTCCCGGCCTCGAAGTGGGTCGGCTCATCCTGACGCTGCTCGGCGCCGCCGGGCTCATCGTCGGGGCGTTCCTAGACTGGACTCGCGACACAGCAGGCACGAGCATCACCGCTCGCAGCCTGGTCCAAACCGACTTCACCAGCCGCTCCGACATCTACAAGACCGTCGGCGGTCTCGCGGTCCTGGTCGGGATCATCGCCGTGGTCGGCTTAATCGACCGCACCGGCTGGCTCAGCCGGCTGGCCGGAGCGCTCGGGATCGTCCTGTTCGTACTGTTCACCGTCGAGGTCCACCGGTCGGCCGACCACACCCTCCAGGCCGGCGCTTGGCTGGCCCTGGCCGGTGGCGTCGTACTGATCATCGGAGGAATGCTCACGCCGCGCACACCCGATGAGCTTCCGACCGTCGTCGAGGAGCACGAGCGGCTCGTCGCTCCGCGAGAGCGTCCGCCGGACGATCTTCGGTAGGAATGTAGGAAGTTCAGCGGCACGTGGCCGGGCTGGCGCTCATTTCGCCAGCCCGGCCACGAGGTTGATCAACGTCGCGATAATCACGGAGCCCAGCGGAAACGACATCAACGCGTGGTGCAGCGCCGCGCGCCTGATCGTCTTCGACGAGATATCGGTGTCTGACACCTGGAACGTCATCCCGATGGTGAACGACAGGTACGCGAAGTCGCTGTATTGCGGATTGTCCGGCTCGTTGAAGTCGATCCCGCCGGTCCGGCCGGAGTAGTAGAGCCGCGCGTACTTCAACGTGAAGACCGTGTGAACCAGCGTCCAGGACGCGAACACCGAGGCCGCGGCGAACCCCGCCTGCAGGTATTTCGCGTTGCCGCCGGCGTGGCTGGCGCCGAAAAGCACCAGCCCGACGGCGGCCAGGCTGGCGATCGCCGCGCCGAGCAGCACCAGGTCCGCCAGGTCGCGACTGGGGTCTTCCCGCTTTGCGTGCTGCGCGGTGGCCGCCGCCCCTAGCCGCCATACGCTGGCCCACACCCAGCCGCAGTACACGACCGCCAGCACGTCCCAGCCGATCAGCGCGGAGGCCCGCCCCACGTTCAGCACGGCCGCGAGCGCACCCGCCAGAAGCCCGGCGCTCAGGGAGACCAGCAAGCGGGTACGCGCCGAAATGCCTGAGGGCCGCTCGGCGGGATGCTGCGTCAGTTCGGTCTGCATGTCCACAGGCTCCCAGTTGAGCGACGTACCGGCTTGGACGGCAAGCTGCGGGCTCGGCCCGTGTCGCGAGTGAGCGCGCGCATCCGGGATGGACCTCGCCTAACCGTCCACGAGCAGGCCGCGCAGCGGGCCCTCAAGGCGTTCGCTGTGGCGCGAGACGTTCGGCAGGAGCGTCAGCCGGTGAGTACGCGGTTCGCCACTGTGCGCGCGGCGCTGCTGTTCCTCGGCGATCGGCCGCCAGAGCTCGTCGATGACATGGGCTGGTTCGCCGCTGACCCGGTCCTCGGGCTGCTGCAGGTGCTCGGACCACAGCCGCAGTCGGGTGGCGCGGGCGACGCTCGGGTCATGCACGACAACGTTCACCTCGGTGTCGTTGAACAGCGAGTGCTCGTTGAGATTGGCCGAGCCGACGGTCAGCCAAGTGTCGTCGACGATGCCGACTTTCGCGTGCACGTATACCGGGACCGGTTTGACGACCCGATCGTCGAGTGCGCTCACGGTCGTGGCCAGCAGCCTGCGATGGCCGTCGTCCGCGGCGAGCAACCGGCCGAGTTGGCCGCGGCTGGTGTCCGCGCCGTTGTTCGGCCGCATGGGAAGCATCAGCAGCACCCTGAAATCGTCGCGGGGTGGGTTGCGCAGCTTGCGCGCCAGCACGTCTACGACCTCGGTGGACCACAAGAACTGGTTTTCCAGGTAGATCAGCGACTCGGCGCCACACAGAGCGTTGAGATACTGGTCCAAGATGGAGAAGTCTCCGCGCGGCGCGAAGCGGTAGGTGCGCTCAGGCACGGTGCGCGCGAGCTGAATAGCCGTCTGGCCGGCCTCGGCAGGAGCGCAGACTTCAGCCAGCTGCTCGCCCGCCACTTCTCGCCAGCGCTGCGCGAAGTGGTTCGCCACATCCGCGACGATCGGACCGCGCAGCTCGGTTGCCGCATCGTGCCAGCCGAGCGGGCGGTCGGGTAGATGCGACGGACTGTCGCGCCGGTCGCCGGCGAGATCGGTCAGATCGATGCCGCCGACGAATGCCAACTGCCCGTCCACGATGACGAGCTTCTCGTGGTGGCAGTGCATCGTGCGCTCCCGCCTGTCGAGGACGCAACGCACGTGCGCGTGTTCGGTGAAACCGGCGCGAGCCTGCTCGGCCATCGCCCGCGTCGGCTTGAACAACGGCAGCGGAGGGCCAGCCCACAGCAGGACTCTGACGTCGGCTCGCCGCGCGACGTCGCCGAGCAGGTCGCCCAGCGTGGGCGCGTTCGGCTCCCGGGTGAGCCGGAAATCGGGAGAGGCGAACCAGCCGGCGATGTGCACGAACGACTTCGCCTCAGCGATGGCCTTCGCGATCGCGGCCAGCGCGTCGTCGCCGTCAACGTGTACGCGTACCGAGTTGCCCTCCCTGACGGGATGAGCGAATCCTGCGCCAGTGCTACCGCTACCGCCGGAACCACGGCCTCGCTCGTCGGCCTCCAACACGTGCGCCCAACCCAGCCGCGACAGTCTGCGCCGGTGATGGGCGCGCACAAGACCGTCCAAACGGTCACCGATGCGTTCGTCGGCATCACCGAGCGTGAACCGCGTTCGGGCGACTTTCATCGCTCTCTCCTCACCCAACCCTGAAATCACGCCCTGAAATCAGGCGCTGTTTACCCCTTGCGGCCGGGGGCACACGCTTCGCGCGACGGCACAGCACCCACCGGCACGTCTCAAGCACGTCTTGGAGGAGCGGTCATGACCATGAGCGCGCACTCGCACTCGCGCCGGTACTCCGTGCGGCGCACAGCACGCGGGGACGCCGTCCGTTCCCTCGGACGCGCGGGATTCGTCGCACGCGGACTGGTGTACCTGCTGATCGGCTGGATCGCCGTCCTGATCGCCGTGCAGCACGACAGCCGCCAAGCCGATCGCACCGGGGCGCTCGAACTGGTCGCCGACAAGCCGTTCGGCGTGGTCGTGCTGTGGTTCCTGGTGGTCGGTTTCGCGGGCATGGCCCTGTGGCGCCTGTCCATGGCGGCCTTTCCGCCCCGCGGCAACGGGAGCGGGATCGGTTCGCGAATCGCCTCACTGTTCAGGGTCCTGCTCTACGCCGTCCTGTGTGTGAGCACGCTGAGCTTCGTGCGCACGCACCGGGCCTCCGGCTCGACCGACCAGACCTCGCGCGACTTCACCACCCAGGCCATGCGGCACCAGGGCGGCACCGCACTGGTCGCGATCGTCGGCATCGCGCTGATCATCGCCGGTATCGCATTCATCTGGAGCGGCGTCACTCGGCGATTCGCGAAGAACCTGCGGCGCAGCGCGATGAGCGCGGCGCAATGGCGCCTGGCGCGGTGGCTCGGCGCCGTGGGCAACTGCGCCCGCGGGATCGTCATCGGGGCTGCTGGCGGCTTCATGCTGGACGCGGCGATCAGCTTCGACGCCGCGCAGGCCAAGGGCGTGGACTCGACACTGCGGACCTTCGCCGCGGCACCCTACGGACCCGTGCTGCTCATTCTCATGGCGATCGGCCTGGCAACGTTCGGCGCGTACTCGTGGTGCGAGGCCCGCTGGCGCAAGCTGTGATAGCTAGCCGCGCTGACGGCCGGAGTTCCCATCCGCTCCAGCCATGCCTCGTTCAGCACCAG
The DNA here is from genome assembly GCA_963714445.1 of uncultured Actinomycetota bacterium. Classification (GTDB taxonomy): domain Bacteria; phylum Actinomycetota; class Actinomycetes; order Streptomycetales; family Catenulisporaceae; genus Actinocrinis. The sequence goes on along the minus strand of CAVQPP010000043.1, from coordinate 261 downwards.
TCCCACGCCGGCGGCCTGCGCTGCGATCTCCTGCGACAGGTCGTCCACCGTCGGGCCGAGGCCGCCGTTGACGATCACCGCGTCGGCGCGGGTGGCGGCGAGCCGGAAGGCGGCGAGGAGGCTCTCGCGGTCGTCCCCGACGGTGGTGCCCCATGGACGTGCGAGCCGGACGTCCTCGAGCTTCTGCGCTCATATAGCTGAAGTTCGTGTTGGCGATTTTCCCCGTGATCACCTCGTCGCCGGTGCAGATGATCTCGATGC
>CAVQPP010000042.1:0-9800 GCA_963714445.1 uncultured Actinomycetota bacterium | reverse complement strand
GTCTCCACGCTCAGCGTGCAGATCATCTTCAACATCGGCGTCGGCATCTTCTTCCTGTCCTGGACGCTGTACCTCCAGTTCGGTCTGGGCTGGACGCCGATGCACGCCGGTCTGACCAGCCTTCCGTTCTGCCTCGCCACGTTCATCACCTCGGCGATGTCGTACGCGGTGCTGGCGGCGAAACTGGGCCGCACGCTGCTGCAGATCGGCGCGATCCTGGCTCGTGCTCGGTATCGCGAGCTACGTCTGGGTGGTCAACCACTACGGCGCCGGCGTCAACACCTGGGAAATGATCCTCCCGCTCGCGGTGTTCGGCCTCGGCTTCGGCATGGTGATGGCCCCGATCCCCGACTACGCCACCAGCGAGGCGCCCCGCCAGGACGCCGGTTCGGCCTCGGGCCTGGTCAACACCAACCAGCAGCTCGGCTTCGCGATCGGCACCGCGCTGGTCGCCGCGGTCTTCTTCGGCGCCCTCTCCGGGAACGCGGCGCACAGTGCCGCCAACCGGACGCCGGAGCTGACCAAGCAGCTCACCTCGGCGTCGGTCTCCGCGTCAGACGCGCAGGGCGTTGCGACGTACTACCAGCAGTGCACTGCGACGCAGGCGAGCGCGGAGGCGTGGTCGGTACCGCAGCGGCAGCTGTGCACGCCGGCTCCGGCCGCACTGAGCCAGCCGGCGGCGGCCGCCGCATACGACAAGGTGGCCACCGACGGGATCGCCGCGACCTTCGTGAAGACGTTCTCCACATCGCTGTGGTGGTTCGTCGGCATCACGGGTCTGGCTTTCCTGCTGATGCTGCGCATGCCGCGTAAGAACGCCGCGCTCGAGGCGGCGGGGCACGAAGGCGGCGGCTGGGGCTGATAGGCCCGTGCGGGCGAAGCAGACAGGGGCCGGGGTTCGTCCGGCCCCTGTCTGCGGTGTGCCAGCATACGGATTCCCGTGGCCGTACGGTTCGACCTTTGTTCGATCGCCCGTCTAGCACCGGCATGCACGCTTGGGGCGCGACTTCCGCTGTGTCCGAGGAGACTGTGATGACCGAGCCCAGCAGCGTGCCCGACGTCCGCAAGAAGGTGACCGTGGATGTGCCCGTCGAGCGGGCCTTCGCCGTCTTCGCGCAGTATCCGCTCGAGTGGTTCCCCGAGGCGCACGTGTTCGTCAAGAACCGCGTGTCCCTGGTGATCGAGCCGCGGGTGGGCGGCCGCTACTTCGAGCGGGGCGCCGACGGCACCGAGATCGCGTGGGGCACCGTGGTCGAATGGGACCCGCCCCGCCGCATCGTGCTCACCTGGCGGGTCGGCGCGAACTGGGCGCCGGTCTTCGACGACGAGAAGGCCAGCTTCATCAAGGTCGACTTCGAGCCGCTCGGCCCGTCAAGCACCCAGGTCGCGCTGACGCACGCCGACCTGCACCGCCACGGCGCCGCCGCGCCGGGCATCTACGCCGCGCTCAACGGCCCGGACCCGGGGGAGACCCTGGAGCGGTACCGCGAAGTGGTGCGGCGTCACGCCGCGGACGGCGGCCCGGTGCCGCCCCAGGGCCCGATAACGCTGCTCAACAGCTTCACCGTCAGCGGCTCGGCCGAGGAGTTCGAGAAGGCCTTCCACGAGACCTCGGCCTACTTCGCGGGGCAGCCCGGCTTCATCGAGCACTCACTGCTGAAGAAGCTGGACGAGCCCCGCGCGTATGTGAACGTGGCGCGCTGGACGGACCAGCGCTCGCTGCGCCAGGCGGTCGCGCACCCCGACTTCCAGTCGCACGAGGCCGCGCTGCGCTCGCTGGCGGTCTCGAACCCGAGGCTGTTCGAGGTCTGCTTCAGCGTCGACGGGGCGGCCGGCGAGTAAGCCGGTCTCGGCCACGACGGTGGCCGCCATGAACCACCGTCGTGACCGAGGATCCGTCCGGCGCGTCGCCAGCCAGGACAGCGCGCCAGGACGGCGTCAGTCGGCTCTGTGTCACGCAAGACCACGCGAGCGGAAGAACGCGCGGACGTCCGAGATCAGCAGATCAGGGGCCTCCATCGCGGCGAAGTGGCCGCCCCGGTCGAACTGGGACCAGTGCACGATGTTCTGCGCCTTCTCGGCGAGCGCCCGCACCGAGAAGTCGGTGGGGAACACCGCCACGCCCATCGGCACGGTGCCGCGCTCCTTGGGCGCCCACATCGACGGGTCGTTGAAGCGCTCGTAATAGGTGTGCGCCGAGGAGCCACCGGTCTGGGTGTACCAGTAGATGCTCACGTCGGTCAGGATGCGGTCCCGATCGACCGCGTCCTCGGGCAGGTCGCGCGCCGGGTCGGTCCAGTCCTTGAACTTTTCCACGATCCAGGCCAGCTGACCGGCCGGGCTGTCGTTCAGGGACGCCGCGAGGGTCTGCGGCTTGGTGCCCTGGATCTGCAGGTAGCCGCCGAGCTTTTCCTGCCAGGCCTTCATCCTGCCCAGCTTCTCGCGATCGGCCTCGCTCAGCGAGCCCATCACCGCCGGGTCGCCGGTCGGGAAGGTCAGCAGGCCATTGACATGCACGCCGATGATGTGCTCCGGGGCCAACTGCGCCATCAGCGGTGCGACGAACGCTCCGACGTCGCCGCCCTGCACGCCGTAACGCTCGTAGCCCAGCCGCGACATCAGCTCGACCAGCGCGGCCGCGGTGCGCGTGTCGGTCCAGCCGGGCTCGGGCAGCGGCCCGGAGAAGCCGTAGCCGGGCAGCGACGGGATCACCAGGTGGAACGCCGGGGAGCCCTGGCCGTTGTGGCTGGCCGGATCGGTGAGCGGGCCGATCAGGTCCTGGAACTCGACGATCGAGCTCGGCCAGCCGTGGATGAGCATGAGCGGCGTGGCGCCGGGTTCGGCCGAGCGGATGTGCAGGAAGTGGACGCGCGCGCCGTCGATGGTGGTGACTCCCTGCGGGAGCTTGTTGAGCGCGGCCTCCTGGGCACGCCAGTCGAAACCGTCCGCCCAATACTCGGCGAGCCCGCGCAGGTAGTCGGTCGGTACGCCGCGTTCCCAGCCGGTGCCGGGGATCTGCGGCGCCCAGCGGGTGCGGCGGAGGCGGTCGCGCAGATCGTCGAGGTCGTTTTCGGGGATCTCGATGTGATGCGGTTCGATCTGGTAGGAGTTGTCACCGTTCGTCATGACAGAGACGTTACCCATAATTGGTGTCAGGACCTGTCACCAATGCGACGGCATGATAGACGGCGTGTTGGAAACTTCGGCCCGCCTGCTCAAGCTGCTCGCACTCCTCCAGTCTCGCGCTGATTGGACCGGAGCTGAACTCGCCGAACGACTCGGCGTCGGGCTGCGTACCACACGGCGTGATATTGACCGGCTGCGTGAGCTGGGCTATCCGGTCAGTGCAACGTCTGGCGCGGCTGGAGGTTACCGGCTCGGCATCGGTGCCGCGCTGCCGCCGCTCGTGCTCGACGACGAAGAGGCCATGGCCGTCGTTATCAGCCTGCGTACAGCCGCCGCGGGCAGTGCCACCGGGCTCGAAGAAGCGGCGCTGCGTGCGCTGGCGAAGATCCAACAGGTGCTTCCTGCCCGGTTGCGCAGCCGTGCGGCGGCCTTCCAGGCATCCACCCTCTCGCTCACCGACTCGCTCGGCGGGCAGCCGGCGGCGAGTATCGACCCTGACTTGCTCACCGAGATCGCCTCCGCGTGCCGGGGTCTGCGGCGAATCCGATTCGGCTACCGCTCGGGAGGCGAGCGAGAGTCGACCCGCGACGTCGAGCCGTACCGCCTCGTGTGCACGCCGCGCCGCTGGTACCTGCTCGCCTGGGACGTGGACAAGGAGGACTGGCGCACGTTCCGAGTCGACCGGATAGTGTCCCCGCTCGCCCCGCCGGGTGTCCGCTTCACGCCGCGTCCGCTGCCGCAGGAGGGCGCCGCGGCGTTCGTCTCACGCGCCATCACCTCCGCGCCGTACCGCTATCAGGCCCGCATCCTGTTCCACGCGCCGCTCGCCGAGATCGCGCCGCGTACGTCGCCGACGGCCGGCCGTCTCGAGGCGGTGGACGAGAACAACTGCCTTTTCACGGCCGGATCGCAATCGCTTGAGGAACTTGCCATACACGTGGCGGTCAAGGGCGTCGAATTCGAAGTACTCGAACCGCCCGAGCTGATCCCGGCGCTGCGTGAGGTCGCCGCCCGCCTGAGCCGGGCAGCCGAAAAAGCCTGACCGAGAATCGAGCGCTGATAGAGCCCCTGGGTGGAGCCTGCGGACATCCCGAGCAGGAGGTGCCAGGTGATCAAGTTACAACCGCGGGAAGACCTGGAGTTGCCCGGCCGGCTCGCCGCGTCGGCGGACCGCACCGCCGGCGTCCATCTGACGATGGCGCAGTTCGCCGGCTGGATGCGGGAACGGGCGGCGGCGCACGAGTTCCGGATCGAGCGCATCGACTTCAGCGACCTGCGCGGCTGGCACTTCAACAAGGACAGCGGAAACCTGGTCCACGAGAGCGGCAGATTCTTCTCCGTCGAGGGCCTGCGCTGGCGCCGCCCCGAGGAGGGCGCGGCCGTGCATTACCAGCCGGTCATCAACCAGCCTGAGGTCGGCATCCTCGGCATCCTGGCCAAGGAATTCGACGGGGTGCCGCACTTCCTGATGCAGGCGAAGGTGGAGCCGGGCAACCCGCGGCCGCTGATGCTGTCGCCGACGGTCCAGGCGACCCGCAGCAACTACACCCAGGTGCACAAGGGCGCGCAGGTGAAGTACCTCGAGTACTTCGTCGGCCCGCGCCGCGGCCGGGTGATCACCGACGTGCTGCTGTCAGAACACGGCGACTGGTTCTACCGCAAGCGGAACCGGAACATGATCGTCGAGGTCGACGACCCGGTGCCGCTGGACGACGACTTCTGCTGGCTGACCCTCGGTCAGATCAATGAGCTGATGTCGCGGGACAATCTGATCAACATGGACTCGCGCACAGTGCTCGCCTGCCTGCCCCAAGCGGCGCCGAGCCACGCGGACGACGGATTCCGGCAGGCGCTCGCCGCTTCGCGCGCGCAGGAGGCCGGGGCCGTCTCGACGACCCCGCAGCTGCTGAGCTGGTTCACCGGCATGCGTTCGGACTGCGAGATCGAGGCCGCGCGGATGCCGCTGTACGACCTGCCCGGCTGGCATCGCGGCGAGCGGGAGATCGGCCGCGTCGACGGCCGGTTCTTCCGGGTGGTCGCGGTGGACGTGCGCGCCGAGGGCCGCGAGGTCGGCTCGTGGACGCAGCCGCTGATCGAGCCGAGCGGGCGCGGACTGTGCGCGTTCGTGGCGCGCGATTTCGGCGGCGTGCTGCACCTGCTCGTGCACGCGCGCGCTGAGGGCGGCTTCCTCGACGGAGTCGAGCTCGGCCCGACCGTGCAGTGCATGTCGCGCACGCAGATCGAGGACGAGCCGCCGCTCTTCCTCGACCAGATCCCCGAGGCCGGCTCGCCGCGCATCAAGTACTCGGCCGTGCACGCGGAGGAAGGCGGCCGGTTCCTCAACGCCGAGTGCGATTACCTGATCGTGGAAGCCGACGACCGGCTTGCCGACCCGCCGCCGGACTACACGTGGGTGACCATCGGCCAGCTCACCGAGCTGCTGCGGCACGGCCAGTACGCGAACGTGCAGGCGCGCACCCTAGTGGCCTGCATCAACTCGATCCGGTAGCCCAGACCGCTGGACCGGTGCCCGTGCTCACCCCCTCCGAGCACGGGCACCAACGCGTGTCAGGACTCGGACGTGGTCTACCGGTTCTCGAGAACGAATCAGCCGCGATCCGAGCGCCGTGCCAGACCGTGGGGCTGCCACAGGCCCGCACGGGCCGTTCACTCGCCGGGAGTCGCCCTCATGACCCATCTCCTGCACATCGACTCGTCTTCGACACCGTACTCGGTCTCCAGGCAGCTGGCCGACTTGTTCCGCCAGGTGTGGGCGGAGCAGAACCCTGACGGCACCGTCACGTACCGGGACCTGGCCGCCGCGCCGGTGCCGCACCTGAGCCCGGCCGGGGTCTCCGCCGGATTCATGCCGCCGGCCGCGCACAACGCGGAGCAGAAGGCCGCCGCGGCGGTGCGTGACGAACTGATCGAGGAGCTGCTAGCCGCCGACACCGTGCTTGTCAGCACCCCGATGTACAACTGGACCGTCCCGTCGAACCTCAAGGCGTGGATCGACCAGGTGCTGGTCAACGACCGCACCATCACCTTCGACGGCAGCCCCGGCCCGCTGGCCGGAAAGCCCGCCACCATCGTCGCCAGCTACGGCGGCGGCTACACGCCCGGCGCGCCGATGGAGTGGGCCAACCACTGCGGCCCGTACCTCGACGTGGTGTTCGGCACCGGCCTCGGCATGCAGACCGAGGTCATCACCTCGCAGCTGTCGCTGGCGCACCGCGTCCCGGCGATGGCGAACCTGATCCCGCTCGCCGAGCAGTCCCTGGCCGCGGCTCGAGAAGCGGTCGAGCGGCGCGTGCGCGACCTCGCCAGCGTCCCGGTCTAAGCAGGATCCTGGTCTAACCGGGTCCTGGTCTAGGCGAACCGAGAGTCGCACCGAGAGTCGCACCGAGAGTCTGAGCGAGCGAGAGTTCTGGAGGTCCGCGATGCCACGTCGCGCCGTGATCACCGGGTTCGGCGTCCTGGCGCCGGGCGGGATCGGGGCCAAGGCGTACTGGAGCCTGCTGGCCGAGGGCAGGACGGCGACTAGGGCGATCACGCGCTTCGACGCGTCGCCCTACCGCTCCCGCGTCGCCGGCGAGATCGACTTCGATCCGTCGGCGGCCGGCCTGACCGCGAAACAGGCGCGCGACCTGGACCGGGCCGCTCAGTTCGCCCTCGTGGCCGGCCAAGAGGCGGTAGCGGACTCAGGCCTCGACTTCGACGCGGCCGACCCCACCCGAATCGGCGTCGCGCTCGGCTGCGCGGTCGGCTGTACGACCAGCATCGAGCGCGAATACGCCGCGGGTCGGCTGCGGGGGCTAGACGGGCCGGGCGACCAGCGTGAGCCGGCTTCGGCGGCGCTCTACGACTACGTCAACCCCGGCTCGATGGCCGCCGCGCTGGCCAGGATGGTCGGCGCTGAGGGCCCTGCGACGCTGATCTCCACCGGCGGCACCTCGGGCATCGACGCGGTCGCATACGCGGCCAGGCTGGTCGAGGAGGGCAGCGCCGACGTGGTGGTGAGCGGCGGCACCGAGGCTCCGCTCACCCCGGTGACAGCGGTCTGCTTCGACGTGCTGCAGGCCGCGTCCACGCGCAACGACGACCCGTCCGCCGCGTGCCGCCCCTTCGATCGCGGCCGAGACGGCCTGGTGCTCGCCGAGGGCTGCGCGATCCTGATCGTCGAAGAGTACGAACACGCCAGAGCCCGAGGCGCCCTCATACACGCCGAGATCGCCGGCCACGGCTCGCGGTGCAGCACGCACCACGTCTCCGGTCTAGAGGCGGACGAGCGCGAGATGGCAGCGGCCATCGGCACCGCGCTCGGACGCGCCGGGCTACGTCCCGGGCAGATCGACTACGTCAACGCGCACGCTTCGGGGACCGTGCGAAACGACATCGAGGAGACCGGAGCGCTCAAGCGCGCGTTCGGCCGCACTGCCAGCCGGATCCCGATCAGCGGATTCAAGTCGATGACCGGCCACGCACTCGGCGCGGCTGGCGCCCTGGAAATCGCCGGCTGCCTGTCGGCGATGCGCGCGGGCCTGATCCCGCCCACGGCGAATCTCAGCGAGCCCGACCCGGAATGCGACCTCGACTACACCCCGAACGTGCCGCGCGAGGCCGCGCTGCGCAACGTGCTCACGCTCGGCGCCGCCTTCGGTGGATTCCAGAGTGCGATGGTCCTGCGACAGGTGGACGGAGGCGGGCAATGAAAAACGGCGCAGCGACGAAAAACGGCGCAGCGACAAGCGTTACGCGGTCAACCGGTACGCGGACGAGGAGCGCTAGCGCTGGGATCACTGACGCTTCGTCAACTGAGACTGACACTGCGACGACCCGCGCCGTGGTCACCGGGATCGGCGTCGCGGCCCCGAACGGTCTCGGCCCGACCGCGTACTGGCGCGCGCTGATGAGCGGCCGCTGCGGCATCCGCCGGGTCACCAGGTTCGACGCCTCCCGCTTCCAGTGCCCGCTCGCCGGCGAGATCGAGGACTTCGAGGCGTCGCGGCACATCCAGGACAACCGGCTGCTGACCCAGACCGACCACATCACCCAGATGTCGCTGGTCGCCGCCGACTGGGCACTGCGCCAGGCGGGACTACGCCGCGAGGAGCTGTCGTCGGCCGAGACTGGTGTGGTGACGGCGGCGGCCAGCGCAGGGCACGAATTCGGCCAGCGTGAGCTCGCAGAACTGCATCGACAGGAGCCCTCGCACTTGGGCACCTATGAGTCTTTAGCTTGGTTCAATGCAGCGAGCGCGGGCCAGATCTCCATCCGGCACGGGATGGGCGGCTCGGGCACGGTTCTGGTCGGCGAGCAGGCTGGAGGGCTCGACGCCATTGGGCACGCTCGCAGGCAACTGCGCGACGGCGGCCGGGCGATGCTCACTGGGGGAGTGGACAGCGCGCTGGACGCTTGGTCGTGGGCGGCATACGAAGCCGCAGACGTAATAAGCCACGGCAGCGACCCGCGCTGGGCGTACTTGCCCTTCGACGAGCGCGCGAACGGCTACGTGCCCGGCGAAGGCGGCGCGATCATGGTCCTGGAGACCGCGGAGAACGCCGGATTGCGCCCCGGGGCACGGATTTACGGCGAGGTGGCTGGATACGCAGCAACCTTTGATTCGGAGCGCCCGGATCGTCCGTCGGGATTGCGCCGCGCGATCGAGGCGGCGCTTGGAGATGCGGGGCTTGAAGCGGAAGACGTCGACGTGGTGTTTGCCGATGCGGCCGGTCGGCTCGATCTGGATCGGACTGAGGCGGAGGCGATCAAGGGCGTCTTCGGGCCCTTCGGTGTACCGGTTACTGCGCCCAAGACGATGACCGGGCGGCTGTGCGCAGGCGGCGCGTGCTTGGACGTCGCGACTGCGCTGCTGGCGACGTACTGGTCCGCGATCCCGCCGACGGTGAACGTGCGCACGCCAGTGGCTGACTATGAATTGGATTTGGTGCTCGACGAGCCACGGCATACGCCGGTGCGTGCCGCGCTGGTGTTGGCGCGGGGGCTGGGTGGCTTCAATTCCGCGATCGTCGTCCGCGAATATCGCTGATCGGGTGGAGAGGTATCAGGGTTTTGTGATGCTTTTAAAAGCTTCACTTGGGGGGTGGGGTGGTTCATGTGGCGGGTGGGTAGTGGGTGCTGGTGGTGAGGTAGTTGCGGCCGGTGAGGTTTGAGGTCCATTGGATGTTTTCGCCGTCGCGGTTCAGGTGCCAGTGGCCGAAGGATTTGCTGTTGTGGTGGCGGCGGCACAGGGGTGCGAGGTTGCCGATGGTGGTGTTGCCGCCTTTGTGGTGGGCTAGGTTGTGGTCGAGGTCGCAGCGTTCGGAGGGCATGGCGCAGTTCGGGAAGGCGCAGGTGGTGTGTTTGAGTTGGGTGATGTGTTTGATTGCGGCGGTCGGGGTGTAGGTGCGCGGTGAGGCGTGGGCGAGGGTGCCGTCGGTGGCGGTGAGCAGGAAGCGCCAGCGGGCTGCGTGTGCGTGGGCGATGCGGCGGGCTTGGTCGGCGCAGATCGGGCCGTAGCCGTCCAGGTGTGCGGGTTCGTGGCTTAAGCCGAGCAGGGTTTCGATGCCGATCACGACGTTGACGCGGGCAGCGACGGCGGGCAGCGAAGTGGTGTTCCCGTTGGTGCCGGGAGCGCGGCTCAGTAGGGCGGGTAGCAGGTCGGCGTGGCGCTG
>CAVQPP010000041.1:0-7274 GCA_963714445.1 uncultured Actinomycetota bacterium | reverse complement strand
TATGTAGTCTACTGGTTCAGGTTGGTCTGCTGCCCAGTACCAGTCGGCCGAGCTCCTGATCGCGGTGCTGGCCCGCGGGTTCCGGGTCGTGGAGGTGCCGGCCACCATCCACAAGCGCCAGGTCGGCGAGAGCAAGAAGGGCCACAACGCGATCTACGGCCTGCACTACGCGGGCGTGGTCGGCGGCACCTGGTGGCGGGAACGGCGGCACCGGGTGCCGGGCGAGCCAGGTCCCCGCGCAGGCGGCGAACCAGGAGGCGTCGGCCAACGGCGCCGCGCGGGCGGGCCAGGACGCGGCGCTCGACCCCGGGCCCGCCCAGCGGAACTGACCCCAGCGCCACCGGCCAGGGCCAAGCCTCCGTCCGACCCGGGCCACGGGCACTTCAAATTCTCCGCAACGAAAAGCCCCCGGGGCTGGTGGGATCCACCAGGCCCGGGGGGCTTTCACCTGTCCAGCGGGCAGCTAGCCGCCGTCCGCTTACCGGCGGGTGCCGTGCTCCGGGGTCACCGGCTCGTCAACCTGGCCGTGGCGGGCCGGGGAGGATTGCCCCGCCGAGCCGTTGGCCCAGGCGGACAGGCCGTTGACCTGCGCCGACCCCCTCGTCCGGGCCAGCCGGGCCGGGTCCGCGGATGGGTGGGCCGGCGGCTGGGCGGGCCGGTCCACCAGGGCCGGCTCGTCGGTGAACAGGGATTCCACCGGCTCGTCCGTGACCGGCGCCCGGCCCTCGTCGACGTGGACGAACTCGTCCGGCTGGCAGCAGCTGTCGGTCTCGTTCACCACCGGCGCGTCGCAGACAAGCGTGCAAGTGTACGTACACGGCTGGTACGGACAGCCCGCGTACTACGCCGATGACCTCATGCTCTCCGGGCCCGGCGGATCCGGCGGCGGCTCTCCGTCGGCCTCGCCGTCTTCCGCGTCACCGAGCGCGAGCCCGTCATCGACCGGCGGCGGGGGCGGCGGCGGAACCGGCGGATCGGTCGGCAAGGTCGCGCCGTACGTCGATATGACGAACAACCAGGAACCGATGCTCAACTCGGCCGCGCAGGCAGGCTTGAAGACGTACACGGCGGCGTTCGTCATCAGTTCGGGCTGCTCGCCGATCTGGGGGGACACCCTGCCGGCCACCAACGACCCGACCGTCGACCAGGAGATCGCGACGGCGAAGGCCGACGGCGCGACGCCGATCGTGTCCTTCGGCGGCGCGGGCGGCACCGAGCTGGCGATGGCGTGCACCAGCGCCTCCAGCCTGCAGGCGGCCTACCAGGCCGTTATCGACCATCTCGGCGTCAACCACATCGACTTCGACATCGAGGGCGCCACCCTCGACTACACGAATGACAATGACCTGCGATTCAAGGCCATCAACGGGCTCGAGTCCGCCAACCCCGGCCTCGTCGTCTCGGTCACCTTGCCGGTGCTGCCCAGCGGCCTGGCCAGCGACGGCGTCGCGTTCCTGAACCTGGCCAAGCAGGACGGCACCCGGATCGACCTGATCAACGTGATGGCGATGGACTACGGGTCCTCCTTCACCGGCGACATGGGCCAGGAAGCCATCCAGGCCGCGCAGAGCACGCTCTCCCAGGCTCAGGCGGACTGGCCGTCCGACTCGTACGCCAACATCGGCGTCACCCCGATGATCGGCCAGAACGACAACTCGGCCGAGGTGTTCTCCGAAGCCAATGCGCAGGCGCTGGTCAACTGGGCGGACAGCAACCATCTGGGCCGGCTGGCGTTCTGGTCGGTGGACCGCGACCAGCCGTGCGGCGGCTCCGCGAACGGCCTGCCGTCCTGCTCCGAGATCAGCCAGCAGCCGCTGGACTTCACCAAGATCTTCGACGGCTACAGCGGCTGATCAGACCTCTACGACAGAACGCCGAAGCGCCTTCCCCCGCCCGGAGATCGAGCGGGGGAAGGCGCTTTTCATTCAGCCGAAGTAGCCGGTGTACGTGTTCGCGAACGTATTGTCCGAGAACACGTCCCAGTTGATCGACCAGGCCATCAGTCCGGCGAGATCCGGGTACGTGCCCAGCGGCTTGTACGCGCCGCAGTTCGTGCCCTTAGTCAGGCAGTCCAGCGCCGAGTCAATCGCCGCCGGGGTCACCGACCCGTTGCCCGCGTTCTGGTTGGCCGGCAGTCCGATGGTCACCTGGCTGGGTCTCAGCGCGGGGAACGTCTCGCCGGTCCCTGCGACCGTGAAGCCGTGCAGCAGCATGTCCGTCATCGCGGTGAGGAAGTCCTCGCCGCCGGTGAAGTAGTACTGGTTGTCCAGCGCCAGCACGGCTCCGGAGTTGTAGTCCTGCACGTCCAGCAGGTTCAACTCGTTGCGCAGACCGTAGATCACCGGAAGCCACGATCCGGTGCGCCGGTCCGTGGAACCGGTGCTGTTGCCGCCGTAGTACTGGTAGCCGGTCTGCACGAAGAAGGTCTGCGGCGCCATCGCGACGATGAACCCGGCGCCGTACTTCGCCTTCAACTGCCGCACCGCCGAGATCAGGTTCACCACGGCTGGCGTGGTCGGGTGCATGAAGTCGTTGTCGCCGGCATTGAGCACCAGCGACTGGTTCTCGAAGTCCAGATCGATCCCGTCGAGGCCGTACGTGTCCACGATCGTGCTCACCGTGGAAACGAACTGACTCGCGTCGGACGCGCTGTTCAGCGTGACCTGGCCGTTGGCACCGCCAATCGAGATCAGCACCTTACGTCCCTGCGCGCGCACGGTCTTGATGCCCGCGATCAGCTGCGCCTGAGACTCGGCCCCGGCGCACGTACTCGCCGGACATGGCGTGAACGTGATGTCACCGGCACCGTTGGAGTCGGCGAAGGCGAGCGCGATCACGTTCCACGCCGCCGGAGCGTTCTCGATGGCGACGTAGCCGGAACCGTTCGAGAAGCTGGTATGCAGATACCCGACCAGGGAATGCGCCGACAACCCGCCACCACCGCCTCCTCCCCCGCCACCGGTGGAACTCGGGCTAGCACTCGGACTCGCGCTGGGGCTTGAACTCGGCGAGGTGCTGGGACTCGAACTCGGCGTGCCGCCACCCCCGCCGGGCGGTCCCGTCAGCGAGAAGTCGTCGGCGTAGAACGTGGGCTGGCCGTACCAGCCGTGGATGTAAATCGTCACGCTCGTCGTACTCGCGCCGGTCGTAAACGACGTCGTCAACTGACTCCACGACGTCGCCGACGGCGTCCATGTGCTCGTATCCGTCGTCCCAGTACCCGAATCACCCAGGTAGACATACGAACCCTCAACCCACGCCGACAGCGAATATGACGAACTCGGCTGAACGCCGACCGTCTCCGAACACTGCGCATAATCGGAGCCCGCTGGACTGCCCGCCAGCGCCGCGCTGCCGCCGTGCACCGGGCTCGACACAGTCGCATCAGCGGACGAGCACGTCCAGCCGCTCAATCCGGACTCGAAGCCCGGGTTAGTCACCAGGTTCGCGGCATCTGCCGTAGCGGGATGGACCGCGAACAGAACACCCGCGCGGCCACAACATGGCCGCCAGCGCCGCGACCCGACGCCGCGATAAACGTACGAACATAAATCCTCCAGAACATGCGTGAACGGATCCCGCGCCTGACGCGCGGGATCCGTCGTATTCGTGGGTTGATCAGCTATCAGCTACCGCTGCCGCCGCTGCTGGGCAGGGGAACGGTGCAGGTCGCCATGATCGTCGCGATGGCGGCGTACTGGTTGCCGGCCATCCACGAGTCGACCTTCGTCGAGTTGTCGGTGCACATGCCGCCCGACGCCATCTCGAACGCGGTCTGCTCGGACATCGCGGCGGCCGTGGCCGCCATGCGGGCGGCATCGGCCGTCGCCCCGGTTCCGCCGCCGCCGAAGGCCTCCTGAAGGGTGATGGAGGTCGGCGGCGGGGGCGGGGTGGCGTCGGCCTGGGCGGCGCCCGCTCCGGCGAACGCGAGCAGGCCGGCCGCGGCGCCCGCGGCCAGGACGCGTCGGGACACTGACTGAAGCGTCATCAGGGTTCGAACTTTCTGTGCGGAGAGGCCGGTGTTCGCGGACGCGCCGGACAGGGGCGGCGCACGCCGCAGCCGGCCGGCCTCGTGATCGGGTGGGTATGTTTCAGGATTTTGGCAGAGCCGAATGGATCTGCCGTGGAATCCGGCTGCCGAGCGGGACGGCGCGTAAAATCAGCGCGCGGATCGATTTCATTCACCGAGTCGACCAGGCCGGTATATCGGAATTACATCGCGACTCCATCAAGGGGGCGCGATCAAGCCCGTCACGCGCCTCCCAAATCAATCTTCGATCTCTGATCCGCATTGACAGCCGAGGTCACGCCGTCTAGACAGTAACCATTGGTCTAGACCTACTCGGCGCGAGGCCCGGACCGCACACCGTGCTCTCGCGCGCGGCGGATTTCCGGGGGCGACGACTCCAGCATCGGCGATCCGTTTTCGCGTGCCACGGAACAGCGTTCACCGTTCCATCTCCCGAGGTGAATTCCCAATGCGAAGAAACGCGATTCTCTTGCTGTCCGCCGCGGTAGTCGCGGGCGTCGCCGGATCGACGAGCGCGCACGCGTCGGCCCCGCCGGCGCGGTCCGCGCCGTCCCGGCCACCCGCCACGTCAAAGGTCTCCATCACCCTGGTGACCGGCGACGTCGCGTGGCTCACCACGTCCGCGAACGGCTCGCGCGGCTGGCAGTTCCAGCCCGCCGCCGGGGACGTGCGTCCGTCCTTCCAGCACTTCAACGTCGCAGGGGACGAATACGTCATCCCGTCCGCCGCGGCGCCGTACATCGCGAGCCGCAAGCTGGACATCTCGCTGTTCGACGTCACCGCGCTGGCCAGAAGCGGCTACAACGACACGAACACCCGACGCTGCCGTTGACCCTTGACTACGGAAGTTCCGCCAAGACCGGCGCCAAGCAGGTCGCGGTCGACGAACCGCGCACCACCGCCACGCAGTTCTGGCAGTCCCTCACCGCGGGTGCCCCCGCCCACACGGCGAAGCTCGCGAACGGGCTGAGCAGCATCCGGCTCGCCACCTCCATCGGCGCCGAACCCCTCGTGCACGCCGCACCGCGCGACACGGCGAACGTCTCGGTGACCGTGAACCTGATCGGCCGCGACGGCGGTCCGGCGTCCCGAACGGCTTGCTGTTCTTCACCGACCTGGCCACCGGCAACCTTTACTTCGGCTCCGCGACCAGCCCGAACAGCCTGCCCCCGAGCACCTACCTGATCAACACCGACCTGACCGATCCGGGCGACCCGGCCGGCGGCGAGTCCGACGACGTGCTCATCGTCCAGCCGGAGACGGTGATCAGCGCCGACACCACGATCACGCTCGACGCACGCCAGGCGCACGAGATCACGGTGCGGCCGCCGCAGTCCGGCGCGGTCGGCGTCTTCGGCGACAACGCGTACACCTTCCTGCGCACCGACGGCCCGACCACGACAGGGTTCGATTATTCGTTCTTCGCGCCCACCCGGATCTTCACCGTCGGCACCGCACCGGTCGCCCAGGCACGCTCGACTTCGCCACCGCGTGGACGTTCGAGGCCAGGGCACTGGACATCCGCGCCGGGTCCCTCGATCTCGGTCCCGTGCAGTACTCCCAGAACTCCCCGCGGTTCAACGGACCGAGCACGACGACGCTCGTGAACGCGGGTGCCGGCCACATCGCGGACTTCGCCAAGCTCGACGTGCGCGGAAAGATCGCCGTCGTCCAGCAGACCCCGGGCGTGCTGCCCGGCGAACAGGCGACGAACGCGGAACGGGCCGGCGCGTCCGACTGCTCATCGTGGCCGCGAACCCGGGACCGGCCTACGTCTTCGCCGGCAGCCCGCTCATTCCAGTGGCCGGCGTTCCCCAGCAGCAGGGCACCGCGCTGAAGGCGATGCTGGCCTCCGGCCCGGCCGGCGCGTCCATCGAGGGCATCTCGCAGAGCCCTTACCGCGACGAGTTGCTGTACCCGGTCTCCGGGCAGATCCCGGCCGGCGCTTCCTATCAGGCCACGCCAGGCCAGCTGGCGACCATCGTCAACCAGTTCGACTACGCCACACCCTCGACCGGCCAGGCGATCGAATTCGAGGGCTGCGGCACCGCACTCGACCCCTACCTCGCCGACTTCGAGTGGATCAACCCCCTCAATCTGCCGTCCACCCAGGTCGAATACGTCACCGCGCGACCTGACACGTTCTGCACCCGCACCATCGCGCCACCGAACTCGCCCACGGGCGTCGTGCGTCCGGACACCAGCTACCAGCCCGGCACGACGATCGTCGAGCCCTGGCTGCACGGCCCGATCGCGCCGACTCCGTATCCCCGTACGGCTCGGTGACCCGGACCGGGGACACGTTCGACTTCACCAATATCAGCGAGTGGAACGACCAGACCCACTTCTCGTACGCCTATGACGGCCCCGCTCCCGTCGTGACGCTTTCCCGCGACGGCGTCGTGCTCGCCACCGGCAGCCTGCTCCAGACGGGCTGGAACGCGGCGCCGGATGCGACCCCGGCCGTCTATCAGCTCACTGACGACGTGCGCCGCACCCTGACCGGCTGGGCGACGTCCACCGCCACCCACACCGCCTGGACCTTCAACTCGGCCACCCCGGCGGCCGGCGTCAGCGCCCCGCTACCGCTGCAGGTGGCCCGCTACGACATGCCGTCCCTCGACCAGCGCAACCGCGCGCAGGCAGGAATTCCCGTACCGCTGCGCCTGACGATCACGCCACAACCGCAGGCGGACACCGCGGCCGCGCAGAGCGCGAAGGTCTGGTACTCCACCGACGACGGCGCGACGTGGCAGGCCGTCCTGACCGCGCCGCTCGGATCGGCCGGCAGCTTCGGCGCGATCATCCCGGCGGTATCCGCGACGACGGGCACCGGCTACATCTCGCTCAAGATCCACGGCGCCGACAACACCGGCGGCCAGATCGACCAGACCGTCATCCGCGCGTACGCCATCGCGCCGTGACCGCGAAGGAGGAAACGATGCACCTCAAATCCCCGCTCCTCGGCGCGGCGCTCACGGTCGGCACCGTCGCGCTGGCGGCCAGCTTCGTGATGCCGGCCAACGCCGCCACCACCGCCCCCGCCACGACCACCCACTCCGCCGTATCCACCGCCATCGCCCCCAGCAGCACCCACCGGGCGTGCGCCGAGCCGACGCAGCCCGACCGGGTCGCCTGCCAGGTGATCATTCACGGCGGGGACGTCTCCACCCCGGCGGACCAGGGCATCCCGGCCGGCGTCGGCTTCGGGCCCGCCGACATCCAAAGCGCTTACCACCTGCCG
>CAVQPP010000040.1:0-8497 GCA_963714445.1 uncultured Actinomycetota bacterium | reverse complement strand
CGAACGCGCGCCGGTAATCGGCCGGCGTAATACCCACGACCTGGCGGAAATGGTGACGGAGGAGTGCTGCCGTGCCGAAGCCCGCCGCCTGCGCGATCTGCTCGACGCCTAGGTCGGTCTGTTCCAGCAACGCACGCGCGTGCAGCACTCGCTGATTGGAGAGCCAGCGGTGCGGCGTGGTGCCGGTCTCGGCGACGAAGCGGCGGGCGAAGGTGCGCTCGGAGACGTGGGCGCGTTCGGCCAGCGTGGCCACGGTGTGCTCAACCTCCAGGTGCTCGAGCATCCACGTCAGCAGCGGCTCGAGGCTGTCGGCGGTGTGCTCGGGCACGGGAGCGGCGACGAATTGCCGCTGGCCGCCGTCGCGCTGCGGGGGCACGACCATACGCCGCGCGATCGCCGTCGCGGTCGCGGAGCCGAACTCGCGGCGCACCAGGTGTAGACAGGCGTCGATCCCGGCGGCAGTGCCGGCGCTGGTGATCAGGTCCCCGTCGTCCACGAACAGCACGTCCGGGTCGAGCTTCGCGCCGGGGAAGCGCGCGGCGAAGTCGGCGGCGTACTGCCAGTGCGTGGTGCACGCCCGCCCCTCCAGCAGGCCCGCGGCGCCGAGCACGTATGCGCCGGAGCACACCGAGAGAAGAATCGCGCCGCGCGCGTGCGCCGCCCGCAGCGCTTCGAGGATCGCGGCCGGGTAATCGTCTCGTCTGCGCACCGCCGGCACGCCGACAAGGTCGGCGTCGACGAGTGCGTCGAGGCCGTGCTCGGGGATCAGCAACGCGCCGACCTCGGTCGCGCGCACGGGCTCGCCGGGCCGCTCGCCGCAGACGCGGAAGTCGAACTTGGGCACGCCCTCGTCGGTGCGGTCGATGCCGAACACCTCGCACAGCACGCCGAACTCGAACGGCGCGAAGCCGTCCATCACCACGGCGGCCACGGATTTCAGCGTCTTCGGCATGCCCGAAGTCTAGCTGGCAGTTTTTTGTTGTACAACGTCAGAACAGCCACTTTCGGTTCATGAGCAGGCAGCGCACGCTAAGTCCATGGCAATCGCACTGATCGTGACCATTGTTTTCGTCGCCCTTGTCATCTACGGGCTCGAGCGCAACGCCCGGCGCCAGGCCGGCCCGAGATCCCCGCTGAGCGGCTCGCCCAACGCACCCGACCGCGATCTACAGCGCGTCCGCGACGAGCTGCTCGTCCTCGGCAGCCGCGACCGATCCGCTAACTGATCGATATCGACCGACCTACTGACGCGTGACCACCGGACAATATTCGTGTCCTGTGCCCGGGCCGGGCGTACGGTATCCGATGTGGCGCTCTTCCGTGCTAAGTGCCCGGTGCCGTCGCGCGAGCAGGCGTGGATCGAAAAGATGCTGCTCTGGTGCGTGGACCGGCTCGGAGATCTACCGTTGCGTCGACCCGTCGTCGTACCCACAGACGCCTTCTTCCCGCGCGCATATCGAGCCACGGAGCTCGACGTGCTGCGTACCGTGGAGCAGGTCAGGGCGTTTCTCGGCATCAGCGCGGACCGAGTCGCGGTCGACGTGGCCGTCGACGGAGAGTTGCCCGGCGACCTAGGCGACCTGCCGATGTTCCCCCTCCGCAGAGCCGTGGTCGCCGGCGACTACCGACAGCGCGAGGGGCGCGGCCTGATCCGGATCGACCCGACCCAGGCGGGAGATCGGGCACGACTGGTCGCCGTCGCAGCCCACGAGCTCTGCCACGAACTCCTACTCGGCCGAGGCGGCATCCCCGGCGCGGACGGCGAGGACCACGAACCGCTGACGGACCTGCTCACCGTCTATACCGGCTTCGGCGTGTTCACCGCGAACGCCTCCTTCGACTTCCAGGCGTACAACGCGGGCGGCTGGCGTACCAGAACCCTGGGTTACCTGAACGAAGCGATGTTCGGCTACGCCCTGGCCTGCTACGCCTGGATGCGCGGCGACACCGGACCGGCCCCGGAGCCCGCGTGGGCCCGATTCCTCGACGCGAACCCGCGCGGCTACCTCAAACAGGGCACGAAGTTCCTCGACCAGAACCTCGGCACCACGCTGCTGGCAGGCTTCGACCCGATCACCGGCGGATAGACCCGTGTCACTCGCGTGCGTACGTCAGAACCAGCTCGTCGGCGGATCCTTGGCTACGGCGTAGTCAACGCCGCTCCGTCGGTCGCCTTGTTTCCGCTCCAGGTTCCGTATGTGCCCTGATACCCGGAGAGGTCACCGACGGGTCCCCACACACTCCCCGCGAAGGTGTTGTTCACGACGTCGACGCCGATGCCGGTCTGGTTGCGCAGGGTGAAGGCACCGCCGCTGAGGTAGTTGTTGGTGATCGAGATACCGGTGTCCGTCGCGCCTTGATCTTGGATGAAGATCGCCGCGGTGGTGTCGCTGCGGGAGGGGGCGTCTACATAGTTGCCGTCGATCTTGATGTTGCCGCCGCCTTGGCTGAAGATCCCGTCCAGGTGCGTGGGATTGCCCGACGTGCCAGTTTGCAGCAGGTCGTGGATCCAGTTGTCCTGGATGATCGAGTTGGCCGTGGGGTCGATACCCTGCGGCATGCCTGACAGGTCGTCACGGATCGCGATCTGCGCCTGGTTGCCGTAGGCGGACCAGATCGGGGCTACGTCCTCGCCGGATGGCATCGTCTTTCCGGGCAGCCAGCTCACCGTGGAGTCGGTCACCTTGATCGTCGAGTTGATGTTCCCGGAGTCGGACGGGTGGCCGAGGATCGCGTACCACGAATCGCCGGTCCCGCCTTGCACAATCGATTGGGAGATCGACAGCGTGCCGGTGCCGGTCCAGTAGAAGCTGCCCTTGATCCACACGTGATCGAGGCTCAGGCTCGTCTGGTCACAGCGAAGCGCGTACGACAGCCAATCGCATCCGCTTGGAGCCGCGCCGCCGGGCTGGTAGACCTTCAGGGCGGACGTGCTGCCCAGATAACCGACGCTGCCGGGCTTGACGAAATTGCCTGCCGGGTAGACGACGGCGTGCGACGCAGGCGCCGACGGGTGCGCCGCGGAAGGCGACGGGCTCGCGCTCGGCGACGAGCTCTTGCTCGGCGAAGGTGACGCAGACGCGCTGGCGCTCGCGGACGCCGAGGCGCTGCCGGAGCCGTACGTTAACGCCGGCGCCAACGCCGAGCTCGAGCCGGACGACGGCTTGAACTGCACGTCGACCCAATAGTTGCTCGTGTGCGGGGATCCGGTGACGGGGTTGGCCGTCGTGTTGGAGTACGTGTAGATGCCGTTGGCTTGCTGCGGCGACGCCTGACTGGCGATCAGATTTCCGCTTTGGCGCGGGGCTTTGAAGTAGTTGTCGTCATACGCGTAGTGGCCGTAGGGAGCCAGGTACGACGCCTCGTACGTCGTGAGCGGGGCTATCTCGATCGGCTTCGCGAACGTGGCGACCTGCCAGCCGGTCGGCGCCTCGTTCGTGAAGGTCACGCTGCTCAGCAGCTTTCCGGTGGCTGACCACAGCGACCCGACGTGCGTGCCTATGTTGCGCGGGCCCTTGTAGAAGCGGATGCCCAGAATCTCACCCGAGACCGTGGACTCGAACCTGACCCCGACGTTGATGCTGTTGGGGTCGGTCGACTCGGTGTTGGCCGGCATGGCCGCGGACCACAGGGTCTGAACGCTGGGCGCCGCCGGGGTGTTGCCGCTGCTCAAGTAAATGCCCAGACCCGCGGCGAGCAGCGAGAGAACGACGGAACCGATGACCGCGCGCTTCACGAACTTGCGATTGCGGGGCTTGCGGCGTCGGCCCCGCGGGATGGTGATCGTCGCGGTGGTCGACGTGGGGTCCGGCTCGGGGGCAGGGCCACGGCCGGGTTCGGGCTCTGAGTACTGCCAGCTCGTCGGCGGCACGTATTCGTATTCGGCCGATGATCCGCCAAGCTGAGTCGATGACATCAGCACGCGCCGTTATGAGAGAAATGCGGTCCGCTGTGACCGAAAGCCGTCGCAGTGCATATCAGCGACGATTTCCGTCTGCGCTCGCGTGCGCCCATGAGCTGGTGCAAAGCCTCTCCTCCGACCGCCTACCGGGTTAGCTGACGGGTTCGGGCGGAGGAGCGTGTTTCGCCCTACGGTGCGGTGCCTGGGTTTCGTTCCCGCGACATTACTCACGGCAACGGGCACGTTGCACCGATTCACCCCGGGGACGTACGGCATCCACATTAGTGGGTCCCCGGCTCCACAGGACGCGGAACCACGAATACGCCGTCACCACAGGATGCTCAAATGGTCGAACCCTGCCATGGCGGCGGCACGCGGTCCACTGCGCCGTTGTGGACTCGGCGGGTGCGCAGGTGCCATCTTCGATGGCGCTAACCGTGCGCACGAACCCGAACATATGTTGCCGCCGCCACGACATGCCACTTTATTGACGCGACTTTAGAAACCTGCGGGCGTGTCTTTACTTGTTCGTTCGCAGTGTGCCATCAACGAGTACGGACCGCGACGCGGTGAGTCGTCAGCCGTGAGCAGCCATCCTCAGCGAGGCTTGCCAGCCTCAACCCATCGCGCGAAGGCGTCGACCCGCTCGGACGGCCAGGCCCCGTCGCACGGCATGGTTCCTTCCCGCACGCGGGAGAGGATCGCGTCGGCGTGCGTGGCCACGTCGTCGTACTCCCAGAGGTCAAAGGCGAACTTCATCGAGCGTCGGTCGCGTGACCTGAACAGGGTCTTGATGTGCTCCTCGAAACGAACCTCCTCCCCCGCCTTCGGCAGCACGGGAACTGGCTCCTCCTCTCCCCCGTGCCCATGCCCCGCTCCGCCGAGCGCGGAGATCCGCGATCCGGGCGCCCCGGCCGCGGTGTTCCAGTCCCAGTGCGGCATCGGCATCTTCGGCGGGGGTGACGACTCGGCCTGCGAGTTCTCCACCGCCAGGCGCGAGCCCCACTCGATGTACGAGCTGAACGCCGAGCGGAACTCGGGGTCGTTGGGCAGCCCGGCCTCGCGGGCCGATAGCAGCAGCAGCGCCGACCCAGCGGGTCCGCTGCTCCTCGGTCAGCCCCTTGCCGACGATGCTGCGAAAGCATGCGCGGGTAACCGCCATATTCGTGCTGTAGCGTCTTCGGACCGCAGAACACCTCGCCGAGCCATTTCGCGACGCGCTCAGGGTGGTCGGCGGACATGTCGGCGAACAGCGGGGCGAGCAGCGGGTCCTGCGGCACGTGCTTTTCGTAGAACAGCCGCGTCATCCGGGTCAGCGCGGGAAGCCCGCCGGCCCACTCGAAGATCGTCGGGCTCGCGCTCGGCCTCGGCGATCGGGTCGTGGAAGTCGACGTACCAGTGCATGCCGCTGCAGAACGGCTTGTTCTGGGAGTGCCCGCATCGGCAAAGCGCATAGTGCTCAAGCGAAGCGCCCTCGTTGCGGGGCACGTCGGCACCCTCGGCGTCAACCAGCCGGACACCGCCCGTGATGCGGTACGGGCCGTCCTTGGTGACCTCGATCGAGGGCTCGCGCGAACCGTGATAGTCAACGCTGTCGCGGGCCTCCTCGCCGTCGATGGCGTAGCTCAGCGCGCCGGACGGACAGTCACGCACCGCGCGGATGATCTCATCCATGCGTCCACCGCTCGGCGCGACGAAGGGCTCTTCCCTCGGGCGGAACACGGTGGCCAGCCGATCGGAGCAGTATCCGGAGTGCTGGCAGATGCCGCGGTTGTCGAGGATGGTGACCTGCTGCCCGACGTATGTGTCCCGGCGATCCGGCACCCGGTTCGGATCCTTCGCGTCGGCGAACCCGCTAGTCGCATGCGAGCCGTCGCACAACGGCTTGAGCTTGGACGCGCCGCAGCGGCACAGCGCGAGTTGCGGTCGAAGCGGCCCCGGCTGTCCCAGATGATCCGTCAGCCGGTCGGCGTTCGTCACGAGATACGGGCCGTTGACGGCAAGCCGGATCCGAGGCTCCAGTTCCGACTGCAACTCCTGGAGCACGGCGAGCCGACCGACCGCGACCTCCGGCAGGGCGCGGCTAAGCGCGAGGTCCTGAAGCGCGGCCGCCGCCTCGGCGAGCGCTAGCTCGTCCGGATCTTCGGCGAACAGGGCCGTCGCCGTGCGCGCCAACTCGAACAGCCGGTCGTCCAGCTCCCCGGCCAGCCACGTCTCTGACTCCTGAGATATTTGCGTCTGCGAACGACATCTCAGCCAGCGGACGCAGCACGCTGTCGCACAGCCGGGCGTGAACGTGCCGAGACCACTCGTCATCCGCGCCCTCCAGAGCGGACGTTTCGGCACGGACCGATCCCAGCAGCGCCGCGATCCTCGAATCGAGGTCGGGTGATGTATCGCGTAATGCCATGGTCAAGCCCCCGTTGCTTGCGTCAACAATACAATGCAGTACTGTATTGCTATGCCTTCGACAGCGTCAACCGCGCGGCGTGGCCCCGGACGAGCCAGAAATCCGCAGATCGATACGCGGGCGCTGGAGGTCGCGAGCCGGCTGCTGTCGACGTACGGCTACGAGGCCATGACATTCGCCGCCGTCGCTCAGGAGGCGGGCACGACCCGCCAGGCGCTCTACCGCCGCTGGCCGGACAAGGCGAGCCTCGCCGCCGAGGCGCTGCAAGCCGCGGTCGACGCCGCCCCCGCGACGACGTCCGAGGACCCGCTCGCCGACCTCATCGCCGAACTGTCCGACTTCCAGCGCGGCGTGTCCCGGCCAGGCCGCATCTCACTGGTCGGCACCATGCTGCAGGACAGCACCGCACCGGAGCTGCTCACCCGCTACCGCAACAGGGTCGTGGCCCCGCGCCGCCGCCGCATCATGGCGATACTGCGCCGTGCCCGCGAACTCGGCCTGATCGACCAGGACGCAGACCTCGAAGTCGCCGTCACCATGTGCACCGGCTGCTGGTACGGCCGCGCCCTGGCCGGTGACGCCCCGCCGGAGAACTGGCCGACCCGCACGGCCACCCTCGTCTGGCGCGCCATCGGCGGCAGTCCCGCACAATGCAGTCCGCCACAATGAGGTTCGCGCTCAGCCTCACGCGGTGACCGCGTTCCGCTCCGACTCCACCCGCACGATCCGCGCACAGCCGACCACGGCCGCGGCGACCAAGAGCACGAACACGACCATGGCAGCCCGCGCCGAGACGTACTGCGTAGCGACGCCCAGGCCGACGACCGGCACCGATAGACCGACGTACGCGCCGAGGAAGAAGCCGGCCAGCACCTCGGCACGGGATTCCGGCGCGGCGGTCGAGGCGACCGCCGTGATCGCGGCACGGAAGCTGAGCCCAGAACCCGCTCCGGCGAGCGCGCCGCCGATCACGAACGTGGCCAGGTCGGGGAGCCACATCCCGACCGTCATCAGCGCCAGACCGGGCAGCAGCAACAGCACGCCGGTCCGCAAGGTGGCACGCAGGCCGACCCGGCTCAGCGCGATCTGAGCGATCGCGCCAGCGGCGAAAGCGGTGAACGCCACCGCACCGGCCACCGCGTGCGAGGTCTGATGCAGCGTGCCGGCCAGGAATGACGGCGCCAACGACGTGAAGACGCCGTACACCGCGAAAGCGGCCAGCCCCGTCGCCGTGGCGGCGAAGAACATCCGGCGAGCTTGCGCGGGCACTGCGATGCGCTGCGGCCGGTAACGCGGCGCGGGTTCGGGGCGGTCGGCCGTCTCCGGCGAGAGCGCGACGAGCACGGCAAGCACGACCAACACCGCACCGAACACGATGTACGGCAGGCGCAGCGGCTGCGGCGCGAACTGCGCTAGCAGGCCGGCGACCAGCGGCCCGACTCCGATACCGCCGAGGTTCGCAGCCGTGGCCACCGGGGCACCAGCGAAACGAAGCGGCGTCCGCTCACGCGGTTCTGCCAAAGACTTCAGTGGGTAGTGCCTCAGTTTGAATTTTCTCAATTAAAACGGCAGTATCAGCCATCGATCCAGCAGTATCCACTTCAACAGACCCGCGCCCGGTGAAACACATTCCAGGCTCCAGGATCATAAAACCCCACCAGATGCCAATGTCCCGACTTCGGCGGCTGCGCTATGAAGCTATAGGCAAGTCCAGATAAGCTACCCAAGCGATATCAGGAATATACCGATTGCGAGAATATGATAATGGTACTGACCCGCATAACTAAAACTCGCTTTTTTATACGGCCCGCGCTTGCCGGGGTCGGGGGAGGCGAGCGTCAATCATTTCCGCAAGGTCTGTCATCGACAGCAGGTGGTCATCTAATTCCGCCGCCATCGCTGGCGTTGATCCCTTCAGCGTCTTGTGCTGCTTCACGAAATTGTACCAGACCGTGTAGAGCGCGCACAGCGCCAGCCCGCAGCACAGCCGCTGCTCGATGTCCCACGACCCGGCCAGGCCGTCCTCGCCCCAGCGGTAGGCGCGCGATCTGGCCTGAGGTAGTCGCGGCGGGTTGACCCCGGCCTCGCCGTCCGCGCTGTAGTCCTCCCGCACCGTTCCCCACTGGCGCTCGCTGACGTAGGGCCCCCACCGGTACCACTCGCAGGCCTGGCGCAATCCATTCAGC
>CAVQPP010000039.1:0-6288 GCA_963714445.1 uncultured Actinomycetota bacterium | reverse complement strand
GCGCTGCGCTACGGCGACGCCTCGCAGTTCGGCCTCTCCGCACTCATCGGCTGGGCTGGCACTGTTCCTCCTCACGTTGATCGTGAACTTCACCGCGTCCATCGTCGTGTCCCGATCTCGCTCTCGGCGCACAGAGCGAGGTCTGAGCGCGATGAGCATGCCGACGACCGTGGCGGGCGCAGCGGACCCGGCGCAGGCGCCCGCCACGCCCAGCTCGCAGCCGCGCCGGGTAACCAGTGCCGTGACCGGCCGGGACGTGACGGACCTGGTGGGCGCGGCGGTGACCGCGCTGAGCCTGGCCGTGCTGCTCTTCGGGCGCCTCGCCCCGCTGTCGGGCGGCCTCGGGTTCGTTGTCACGACCTATGTGCTGTTCATCGTTTCCTACGCGGTGCTCGCGTCGATCGGCCGACCCGGGACAGTCACCATCGACAAGATCGCCACGGTACTGCTGTGGTCACTCGCCCTGCTGCTGCTCGCCGTGCTGGCCCTGGTCATTGGGTACACGCTCTGGAGCGGGCACTCGGCGATGGCCCACCTGAACTTCTTCACCCAGGACATGCGCGCCGGGGCCGCTCTCGCCGCTGAACGTCGGCGGGGTGGTGCACGCGATGGTCGGCACCCTGAGAGATCGGCATCGCGCTGGTCATCACCGTGCCGCTCGGCCTTAGCTGCGCGGTCTTCCTCAGCCAGCTGGCGGGCGCGCGCGGGCTTCGTGCGCACCATCGCGGACGCCGTGACCGCGCTGCCGTCCATCGTCGCAGGACTCTTCATCTACCGCGTATATCGGCGTGCAGATCGCCCGTTCCACGTGCAGATCCAGAAGGGCGGCCTGGCCGCCGGCCTGGCTCTGAGCGTCATGATGCTGCCGATCATCATCCGCGCCGCCGACGTGGTGCTGCGCCTGGTGCCCGGCTCGCTGAAGGAGGCCTCGTACGCGCTCGGCGCCGGGCAGTGGCGCACCGTCTGGACGGTCACCCTGCCTACCGCGCGCTCCGGCCTGGCCACCGCGGTCATCCTCGGCACCGCGCGGGGCACTCGGCGAGACCTCGCCGGTGCTGCTGACCGCCGGCTACAGCACGTACACCAACACCGACCCGACGCAGGGCCCGCAGACCTCGCTGCCGCTGGCCGTCTTCAAGCTGGTCACCTCCGGCGAGCCGCTGCAGATCCAGCGCGCCTACGGAGCGGCGACCGTGCTGATCCTGGTCGTGCTCGTGCTCTTCATCACCGCGCGCATCATCGGCGGACGCGGCCCCGGCCACGTCACCCGCCGCGGGCAGCGTGCGCGCGCCCGCGGCTCCGCGACCGACCTCGAACGCATCCTCGCCCAGAAGGCTCAGGCCGAAGCCGAGGCCGAATACGCCGAGTACACAGCGTCAGCCGAGCGCGCCGCGTACGAACCGCCAGTTGAAAACGGGAGCAGTCCGTGAGACGAACCAGTGCCCTGCTCGCCGTCCTCGGCGCCGTCGCGGCGAGCCTGCTCGCCGTGTCGCCAGCGCAGGCGGTCGCCTACGTGCCGGTCTCCGGCGCCGGTTCCACCTGGAGCGAGAACGCCATCATCGACTGGGCGAGCAACGTCCAGCAGTACGGGATGCAGATCAACTACTCCGGCACCGGCTCGTCGGACGGCCGCAACCAGTTCAAGAACCACACGGTCGACTTCGCCGTCTCCGAGATCCCCTACGGCGTCACCGACAACGGCGTGACCGAGCCGCCGCCGTCCCGGCCGTTCGCCTACATGCCGATCGTGGCCGGCGGCACCTCGTTCATGTACCACCTGGACTCCGGCGGCCAGCAGATCACGAACCTGCGACTGTCCGGCAAGACCATCGCGGAATCTTCACCGGCAACGTGACGATGTGGAACGACCCGGAGATCAAGACGACAACCCGGCCTCGCTGCCGCCGCGCCAGATCGTCCCGGTGGTGCGCGCCGACGGCTCCGGACCACCGCGCAGCTGACCACTGGATGTCCCAGCCTAGCAGGCCATCTGGAACGCCTACTGCCGAGCAGCTCGGCAAGGGACGACCGGCGGGGAGACCTCCTTCTGCCCGACCTCGGGGAGCATGATCGCGCAGTCCGGCGACCTGGCGTGGCGGGCTACATCACCCAGCCCTACGGCGAGGGCTCGATCGGGTACGTCGAGTACTCCTACGCGCTGAACGCCGGCTTTCCGGTCGCCAAGATGCTCAACGTGGCAGGCTACTACACCGCGCCACCGCCTCCAACGTGGCGGTCTCGCTCACCCAGGCCCGGATCAACATGGACTCGAGCAATCCGGCGGTCTACCTCACCCAGGACCTGACCAACGTCTACAAGTACACCGACCCCCGCACCTATCCGATGTCCTCGTACTCGTACATGATCCTGCCGACTACCATCCAGGGCGCGTTCACCAGGGCCAAGGGCACCACGCTCGGCGCGTTCTCCTACTACTTCATGTGCCAGGGCCAGCGGGACGCCCCGCAGCTCGGCTACTCGCCGCTGCCGATCAACCTGGTCAAGGCAGGATTTCAGCAGATACTCAAGATCCCCGGCGTCCAGCCGCAGACCATCACCGTCTCCGGATGCAACAACCCCACCTTCGACCCCAGTGACCCGAATGACAACAAACTCGCCGCGACCGCCAGCTATCCGCAGGCGTGCGACAAGCAAGGGCCGGTCCAGTGCGCGACCGGCACGGCCGGCGACAAGCAGTCCACGCCGGTCACGGGGTCCGGCGGCGGGGGCAACTCTGGCGGCGGGAGCAACTCTGGCGGCGGGGCCAACTCTGGCCGCGGGGGCAACTCTGGCGGACCGGGCGGCTCGAGCGGTCCTGGTCACAGCGGCAGCCCAGGTGCTGCGGGCACCAATAGCGCGAAGCCTCCAGGGCAACCGCGTCAACCGGCACGTCCGCCCAGGGCGGCGTCAACCCGGACACCGGGCTGCCCGCCAACGGCTTGTCGGCCAACTCCGCCGGATCAGGAACCGTGGGCGCACAGCAGGTCAACGCCGAGCCGGTATCGCTGACCGGCAGCGGCGGATGGGGCGCGGTGCAGGACCTGATCGTGGCGGTCTGCGTGGCGCTCCTGGTCCTGTTCTTCGCGCCGCCGCTGCTGTGGCGTTACATCGCTGAGCGGAGGAAGCCATGATCGCCGCGCGCCGGGAGCGCTGGCATCGGGTGAGCCGGCTCAGCCGGGGGCTTCGGCAAGGCAGGATGCCTGGGTGGCGGCGGATACTCACAGCGGTGGTCGTCGGGCTGGTCACCGCCGCCACCACCACGGCGGTGATCGCGAGCCAGGCGTCGGCCAGCTCACCGCCGTCGGGCACCGTCGGAGGCGTCCCCGCCACCTCATCGGAGGTCACCGTGTCGGGGCGCGGCGAGTTCTCGAACCTCAAGATCACGGTCAGCCAGACCCAGGACATCGTCAACCAGGCCATCGGCATCTCCTGGACCGGCGGAGCGCCGACTGGCTTCGCCGGCGGCTACAGCACCAACTTCCTGCAGGTCATGGAATGCTGGGGGAACGCGGTCACCGACGCGAGCAAGCCGGCGGACAAGGACAACTATGTCCCGGCCAACCCGGGACCGCCGAGGGAGCAATGCGAGTTCGGCGCTGGCGAAGACCAGGGCCTGCTCAGCGGGGGGTCGGGCGGGGCGGGAGGCATCGTCCAGGCCGGCCTGGGCTGGGCCTATTCCCGCTTCATCAGGGACTACAACCCCACCCCGGCCTCCGAGAACGAGGACAACCTCTACCAGACCGGTGAGGTACCGTTCCAGCCGGTCAACGCGCCCGTCGTCTCCCAGCAGAAGGTCAACGGGGTCTGGCAGAACCCTTATTACGACATCACCACCAGCAATGAGATCCCGTTCAGCACCACATGGCCGGACGGCACCGGCACAGCCGTCCTGCAGGCTGACACCGGGCTGGAGGCGCCCGGGCTTGGCTGCGGCGACCCGATCGCCAGCGGCTGTCCACGCCCCGGAACTGCTGGCTGGTCATCGTTCCGCGCGGGGCCACGGACATCAACGGGCAGTCGCTGCTCGGCGATCACTTCCTCGGCTCTCCGCTAACCTCGGTGAACTGGCAAAACCGGATCGCGATCCCATTGCGCTACCGGCTGGACTCCACCCCGTGCCCGATCGGGGCAAACGAGCACTCCACGCAGGGCAGCGAGCTCATCACCAACGCGATGACGAGCTGGCAGGCCAAGCTCTGCGCGTCGAACACCACGCTCCTTGGCTACAACCAGCTCGCCGACGACCTGACCCGCCAGCAGCTCACCGGCGGCGTCGCCGGCAACGGGGAGCTGGGGTTCATCTCCCGGCCGGTTGATCCGTCCGCCGTCCCGGCGGGGGAGAAGAATCGTGTACGCCCCCGTCGCACTGTCCGGGGTGACGATCAGCTTCGAGATCGATTTCCAGAAGGCTGATGGGAGTAAGGGACCGCCAATCACCCAGATCAACCTCACCCCGAGGCTGGTCGCCAAGCTGCTCACCGACTCCTACTGGCAGGCGAACCCGTACCGTCTCGGTGGTACCAACAACCTCACGGGTGGTGGCACTCCTCCGGCGTCGCACTACGCGTGGCTGGCGAAGAACCCGGCCAACCTTTTCGCCGACCCGGACTTCCAGCGATACAACCCGCAGTTCAAAGGGATCGATGACGCCGCGACAGCCGGATTCCCGGTCGGGAGCGTCATGGTCGAGCTAACCGGCTCCGACGCCGCCTACGAACTGTGGAGCTGGATCCTGGCCGACCCATCCGCGAAGTCGTTCCTGGCCGGGCGGCCCGATCCGTGGGGGATGACCGTCGACCCGTACTTCAGCACCAGCCAGAAGGTCAACCCGGCGCACGCGGGCCTCATCCTGCCGACCAACACCTTCCCGAGTCCCGACTCCTGGTCGGGCTATACCCAGATCCCCCCGGCCTCGGGCCAGCCGCCGATCACCATTACGGGCTACCGGCCCTACACCGACTCGATGGCCGCCGGGGCGCAGGACGTGCTCGAGGACAACCCCCTGCAAAAGCTCGACTGGGACACGTTCGACCCGCCGCCCACCCACTACAAATCGGACTATTCGATACCCGTGCCCGGCACCCGGGACATCATGGGCGTCACCAGCACGGACTCGGCGGACCGGTACGGCATCCTCGACGCCAGCCTGCTGAACGCGGGCGGCAAGTTCGTCACCCCGAACACGGCGGGGCTGCTTGCCGGGGCAGCCGCCATGAGGCCCTCCGGGTTCTTCGCGTCCTGGCGCCGAACTTCGCGTCGACCTCCCCGGCCGCCTATCCGCTGGCCATGCTGACCTACGCCGCCGTCCCGCTGGGGACGGTCGCAAGGCCGACTGCCAGGCCTACGCGGCCCTGCTCGACTACGCCGCCGGCCGGGGCAGGTACCCGGCGTAGGCGCCGCGCAACCTGCCCCCGGGGTACGCGCCGCTGCCGGCCGCGCTGACGGCGCAGACCACCGCGGTCGCCGCAGCGGTCGCCCGCTGCGCGCAGCCATCCGCAACGCGAAGTAGCAAGCCGCACGGACAAAAGAGCCCGTCTACCGGCGGAGCCCGTCTGGCAGCGGAAGCCCGTCTGGCTCAGGCTCCCCGTCTGGCTCAGGCTCCCCGTCTGGCTCAGGCTCCCCGTCTGGCTCAGGCTCCCCGTCGGGCACCAGTCCATCCGTGTCCGGCGCCGCGCCCGGGCCATCCGGTACCGCGGGAGGCATTCCCGGCCAGTCCGTCCCGTCGGGCGGGCCGGCGAGCGTGCAGCAGGGCCTGCAGCTGGTAAGCGGGACGTCCCGCCGAATCCGCCCGTCTACGGGTACGCGCTCCCGATCGGAGCCGTCACTGGCTTCATCACCGCTGGAGCCACGCTGCTACTCATCGCCCGTCGGCGGATGCTGGGTCAGCAGGGGCGTTTCTGCTGCCCCAGCTTCCCCGCGTGTACCGAAAGTCCCGGCTTTCCCGGCCGCCGCGACCCCGGCGGCGCTGGCGGGGGTACCTGAAAGCTTGCCTGTCCGCCCCCAATCGTAGTGGGGGCGGGCAGGCAAGGTACGCCATTGTAACAGGCGTATCAGCCCGTCACGGGCTTGGGCTCGATGCACCCGCGCTCACCTGCTGTTCTCCAGGGAGAAGTAATGACGCAAAAACCTTCGTGGTCGCGATCGCGGCGACCAGCGCCGACCGTTTCGCGCTTCCGTGTCGCTGGGCCCCACCGGGACGGCCAAGGCCGACCCGTCGAGCCAGAAGCTTTACAACGCAGTCGGCTCCGACACCACCACGGGCGTCCTCGGTGCCCTGGCCGGGCAGAC
>CAVQPP010000038.1:0-4642 GCA_963714445.1 uncultured Actinomycetota bacterium | reverse complement strand
GGCGGTTCACACCGGGAGTCGTTCCAGGGCTTCCAACGCTGATGTCAGAGGCCTGCGCGCCGCCTGATAGCGGGACGATCAGGAAGCCGCCGGACAGGAAGGTGACGCCGCTGACCAGGGTGCCCTTAACGAATACTGGCGTGCTGCCGGTGAAGCCCTCACCCGCGACGAGTGCCTGCGTCGCGGCGCTGTTCTGCGCGCGATAGTAAATCTGTGGGCTGCGGTTGGCGGCCGGCCAACTGGTGGTGGCGGTCGATCCGGCCGCGCTCAGCATGCTGTTGGGCACGACGCCGGGGCCGGGACTGTCCGAAATGGCCGTGTTGCCGCTCGCGTTCGAGTCCGTCGGCGGGTGAGCGCAACCGTAGCTCTGCGTCGCGGCGGAGAAGTAGTTGCCGGTGATCGAGAAGTGGCCGGTCGGGTTGCAGCCGCCCTGCGAGGCGATCCCACCGGTGTGGAACGCGACGTTGCCCTGCCAGTTGATCCACTCCGCGCCGGCGTCGTCGTAGTACGTGTTGCCGAACGTCGCGCCGTCGTACGCCACGTTGCCGGTGGCTTGCAGGCCTGCGGCGAGCGTCGCCGACGAGTTGATCGTGCCGTTCGAGTTGAGGACGTACTGGCTTTGGTGGCCCTCGGCATAGATGGCGCCGCCGTCTTGGCGCTTGGTCAGGTAATCGTGGAAGAGGTTGTCGCTCAGGGTGTTGTCTTCGTTGATGTTCGTCGAGTTCTGCGACGACGGCGGCTCGGGGTTGCCGGGATTGTTCGGGTCCTGAATGTACTGATCGACGTGTCCTTCGATGACGCCGGCGGTGATGCCGGTGTAGGGCAGGTCGTACAGGTCGTTGTGCGTGATCGTCGTGTGCCGCGAGAACAGCAGCGTGATGCCGCACGCCGACGAGTAGTCCGTCCCGATGCGGTGGATGACGTTGTTCGACACGGTCGTGCCGGTCAGGATCTCGTTCGCGCCGATCGAGTCGTTTGTCACCGCCGACGGGTTTGTCGTGCAGTGCGCCTTGATGCCCGCGGACTCCGAGGCGTCGAGCGGGTTCGGGTCGTACGTGCAGCCGAGCAGGATGCCGGTCGAGGCGATGTCGGTGAACTCGTTGCCGTCGATGACAGTGTTCGCCGAGCCGTACATCACGCTCAGCCCGGCGCCGCCGAGTTCCGCGAACCGGTTGCCACGGAACGAGATATTCGCCGCCGCACTGAACGCGACGTTCGCCAACGGCTGGCTCAGCGCGCCCCATGGGCAGGACCCGTTGGGGTTGGCGAACGTGCACATGCCCTGATTCGTCGCGCCGGATATCCGCAGATTGCTTTGTACGTCGGAGAAGCCCGCGCTCGTCGACGGATCGTTCCACGTCGCGTACGAGAATTGCAGGCCGCTGAAGGTGAGATCGTGGATCGGCGCGGCCAGCGTGCCCCCGCCGCTCACCAGCGATTCGAGGTGCGGAAGCTCCACGTCCAGGCCGGTCATCGATCCCGACGGCGGGTCGTAGTACAGCGTGTTCGGGCTGCTCGACCTGTCCAGGAACCACTGGCCCGCGTGCAGCGCCGGCTGCGCGTTCTCGATCAGCGAGGGCATCTGGCCGGTGGACATCGACGGCAGTCCGCCGCTGCCCTGGCTGAACGGTGCCCGGTTGGTCACGTCGCTCCAGCAGGGCTGGGCCATCGTCAGCGTTCCGGCGCTCGAATTGAAGCTCGCCACCCGGCATCGCGACTCGGCCCACGAGCCGTTGCCGCCCGGATAGTCGAACTCGACCGCTGATACCTGCGCTGGAGTCAGACCCCTGAACCACGCCAGCGCGCCGGCGTCGCCGCTGATGGTGTAGCCGCTCGACGATCCGCTCCACCCGCCGGACATGCCGAGGCTGCCCGGCGTGCCCTGCGCGACCGGCGCCTCTTGGCCGTTGACGTACAACTGTCGGCTGTTGCTACCCGACGGAACGCTCGCGGACCACACCGCGCTCGTGCCGACCCGGCTCCATCCAGTGATCTGAGACGCCCCGGAGATCACCGGATGCGCACCAGCCGCCGCCTGCCACAACACCGGATGCCCAGCGCTGCCCGAGTCTGCTGCGGTGAACGTCCACGTGCTCGACAGCCGGTACGTACCATCCGCGAGCTGAACGGTGACGTCGGCGCCGCTGTTCGCGGCGAGGAAGCTGCGCACGGCGGCTTGCGCGTCCGACAGCGTGCACGGGGCAGCCTGCGTGCACGCCGCGCCGGAGCTAGCCGTCGGCGAGGCATAGAACGTCGTCGCCGTCGCGGCGTGCGCCCCGGGCACGATCACCAGCGTCGGCGCGAATGCGGCCACAGCTACAGGTAATGCGCTCGTCCCGGCGATGACCCGACGCAGGCGACGCATGTTCAGCAGATGATGCGACATTGTGGGATGCCCCATCTCGGGAAGTGGGTGTCGGCATGGGCGGGCCCGGCAGATAGGCCCGATGAATCTATTGCAGTCCTGAACTTCGCAATCGACTTGCCCAGGCCAGAGAGTAGGCACGCTGAAACACGCCGTCAAGACATCGGATCGATTACCCCCTGGTAAACGAAAATACCGCGTGGCCCGCCGTGATCCATTTCGGATCAGAGGCGGGCCACGCGGCATAAAGACTCTGCGTCTACCCCTATACGCCCTACGTTCCCTACGGCACTACTACGCCTCGCTGTGCACCAGCAGCACCGACGCCGGCGCGGTCCGCGCGACACCCCGGCTCACGCTCGAGTGCAGCAGAGCCTGGATGCCGCTGTAGTGCCCCGGGCCGACCGCGATCAGGTCGCTGCCGAGCGCCCGCGCCCGCTCCACGAGGATGTCGGCCAGGTCCTCGCGCAGGCCGTCGTCCACCTCGCCCTCGGCGGTGACGCCTTCCCCGCGCAGCCGGGCGAGCGCGTCGTCCACCACGCGCTGGCCGGCCGCGTCCTCTTCCGTGGAGACCACGGCGGTCGGCGCGAACGCGCTGCCGAGGACCTGCATGGGCCGGATGTGGATGACGTGGACCGTCGCCCCGGTCAGCTTGGCCAGTGCGGACACGGCGTCCAGCACGGCCTCGCCGTGCACCGTGCCATCGACGGTGGCAAGGATGTTCTTGTACATAGGATCAGCTTCCAATCCGAACGGGGTCTCACGGATCTGCGGCCCTCTATGTTGCATCAGCGTGCGGAGGTCGGCTCCGATTCCCGGCGCCGAAGTGATGCGCGCCACGGACAAATGCGGCGCCGAGCAGCATCGATGCGCGCAATGAACGCGCGAGCACAAACGTCTGAACGGGGGATGGCGAGAGCCCTGCGTCACCCTTCCGGCCGTGCCACGCGGAGACGCCCGGGCCAGCGCGGCTACCCGGCGGACGCGACGTATGCTCCGAGTGTTCGCCTCGAGAGGGATAAATCGCTATGGCACTGCTGGTGAGGGCGAAGGGCGCGGTCAGCGCACGGTCCGCCGAGGAGGACCACCGGATCGTCACGCCCCTCGAACTCTTCTTCGACCTCTGTTTCGTGGTGGCGATCGCGCAGGCCGGACGGGAGTTCTCGACGGCGATCATCGACGGCCAGATCGGCCACGGCCTCGCCTCCTACGCCACGATCTTCTTCGCGGTGTGGTGGCCGTGGATGAACTACTCCTGGTTCGCCTCGGGCTTCGACCCGGATGACATCCCGTTCCGGTTGGCCGCCTTCGCGCAGATCGCCGGGGCACTGGTGATCGCGGCCGGGGTGCCGCGCGCCTTCGAGCACCAGGACACCGGGATCGTCGTCGTCGGCTACGTCATCGTGCGCTTGGCCTTCGCGTCGCAGCTGGTCCGCGTATACCGCGACATCCCCGAGATGCGGCCGATGGCCGCGCGCTGGTGCGGCGGCGTGCTGTTCGTGCAGCTGGGCTGGGTGCTTCAGCAGCAACTGGTGCACGGCCACGCGTTCCAGATCGTCTTCGGGGTGCTCGTCGTGGCGGAGTTGGCGGTGCCGTTCTGGGCCACGCGCAGCGTCGACATCCCCTTCCATCCGCGCCACATCGTCGACCGCTACGGATGCTTCACGCTGATCGTGCTCGGCGAGACGGTCACCGCGGCGACCGTGGCGATCCAGGCGGCCACGACCGTCGGCCGCGAATCGACGGCGCTGATCGAACTCGCGCTCGGCGGCCTGCTGATCATCTTCGCCGCCTGGTGGATCTACTTCGCCACCGACGCCGCCGCGCTGCTGAGCGCCGACACCTCGGCGTTCTTCTGGGGCTACGGACACTACGTCGTCTTCGCCGCGGCCGCGTGGATCGGCGTCGGCATCCAGGTGTGCGCGGCGTGGACCGTCGGCACGGCGCACGTCGGCGGGAAGGTCGCCGCGGCGATGGTCACGGTGCCCTCGGCGGCCTTCTTCTTCATGACGTGGTTCTTGCAGGCGCGGCACTTCAAGCGCGGCCGCGCGCAGGCGGTGCTGCCGGTGACGTCTGTGGCACTGCTGCTGTGCACGTTCGCCGGCCGCTACGCCGTGATCCTGGCAGGCCTGTGCTGCGCCGCGTGCATCGCGGTCGGCGTGTACGAACGCCGACTCCAGCAGGCGAAGCGCGAATCAGCGAACGCATCTTTGCGCGTCCCCTGAAACACTTCTGGCAGTACACGTATCTGGCGCGCGCGCCGCACCTCTATGCCTG
>CAVQPP010000037.1:0-16091 GCA_963714445.1 uncultured Actinomycetota bacterium | reverse complement strand
TAATAACAAAGCCAGAGTCTTAGAGACCAGGAAGAAAATATTTGCGTGTGGTAATGCGTTCATACCAAATAGTATAGCAAGTATTATTGTACAGGAGTAGCAGGAGTCGTTGGTGGTGGTGGCAGTTCACGAATGAGCGACGCAACGGCTGAGGTGCCGTACAGCACCTGGTCCGGCACGTTTCCGTACGCCCCGCCGTCGCGGAACCCGTAGTCGATGTGGTCCAGGTGCGAGTCGCGCACGTAGGAGACGTTGTGCGCGCCGAGGTCCTCGCCGTAGTAGTTCGAGTCCTGGTGGTAGTAGTAGGACATCGCCGCAGAGTGCAGGTCTACCGCGTAGTCCAGGTGCCACTGGTACGCCATCGTGCATACCGACGAGGTGAACCCGCCCGACGAGTAGCACGGGTCGCCCGGAGTGGCGGAGTACACCGGCTCGGCGTCCACCGAGTTGGTCGGCGCCTGGTTCGTCCAGCCGGGCAGGTGCTGCAATCCGAACTCGTACTTGGTGCCGTCCCGCTTGGTGATCACCCAGTAGTCGGTACCTCGCCGTCGGCGAGGACGGCTTCGACGCCGAGGACGTAGCCGCCGGTGTTGCCGTCTTGACCCAGTGCAGGCCGCCGGCGTTGGTGGCGACGTTCCCGCCGATCGTCGAAACGCGCTGACTTCCCGGATCAGGCGGATATTGCAACCCGTGCTCCGCGACGGTGCGCGCGAGGGTCTGCGTCGTGACGCCGGGCTGCACGACGGCGGTCAGGTCGACCGGATCGATCGACACGATGCGGTCCATCCGGGTCAGCGCGAGCACGACGCCGCCGCGGACCGGGACCGCCCCGGCGGCGAGGCTGGTTCCCGCGCCGCGGGGCACCACCGGGATGCCGAATCGGCTGGCCCACCGCAGGATCCGCGACACCTCGTCGGTGCTGCCCGGCCGGACGACCGCCTGCGGGATGCCGGAGAAACCGAACGTCGCGTCGGTCCGGTAGGGCACGAGCGCGGCCGGACGGATCTCCACGTTCGCCGCACCGACGATCGCGCTCAGGTCGGCCGCGATCGTGGCAGCGCCGGCGGCGCTGACGGCCGGGGTTTTGGTCGCGGCGCTCGTCGCGCTCGCGGCGGTCATGCCGCCGTCATCCCGCCATCGACTACGAGCGCGGTCCCGTTGACGAACCGGCCACCCGGACCGGCGACGAAGGCGACCATCGCGGCGATCTCCTCGGGCGTGCCCATCCGGCCGTCGAGCTGCCGCGCCGCCATCGCCGCACGCGCGGCCTCGGGGTCCGGGGCGTTGGCGAGGATCTTCCCGATCCACTCCGTCTCCACCGTGCCCGGGCAGATCGCCACGCTGCGGATGCCCGCGTTGCCGTGGTCGACGGCGATCGCCCTGGTGAGGCCGACGAGTCCGGCCTTCGACGCGCAGTACGCGGCGCGCCGCGGCACGCCGACCTGGCCCGCCACCGAGGCGATGTTGACGATCACCCCACTGCCCCGATCGAGCATCAGCGGCAGGATCGCGCGCGTCGTCAGGAACGGCCCGGTGAGGTTCACCGTGAGGACCCGATTCCAGTCCTCGTCGCTGGTTTCCAGCACGGTCGCGGCGACGCCGATGCCGGCCACGTTCACCAGCACCTGCGGCGGCCCGATGGTCACCGCGATCTCCCGGGTGATCGAGCCGACCGCGAGCGGGTCGCACAGATCGACCGTGAACGCGTGCGCCCGGCCGCCGGCGGCCTTGATCCGGTCGTGCGTCGCGGCCAGGCCGGCGGCGTCGAGATCCATCATCGCGACGTCGAAGCCTTCGGCCGCGAGCTGTAGCGCGGTGGCACGGCCGATTCCGGAGGCGGCTCCGGTCACCACGGCGACCGAGTGTGTGTCGGTCCAGTCCGTGCTCATGTGTACGCCGATCCGGCAGTGAGCCGTCCATCGAGTAGCCGCCGTCCACGTCGAGGCAGGCGCCGGTCGTGTAGCAGGCCTCGTCAGAGGCCAGGTAGCAGATGGCCGAGGCGACCCACTCCGGCGGCGCGATCTTCCCGAGCGGAATCTTCGCCATCAGGGACCGCACGATCTGCGAGGTGTAGATCGGTTCGCTCATCCTGGTCATGGTGGCGCCGGGGCGTACGCAGTTCACGGTGATGCCGTAGGGCGCCAGCTCGGACGCCATCGTGCGGGTCATCGCCTCCAGCCCGCCCTTGGTCGCCGTGTAGGGCGCCGCGTTCGGCTCGGAGACGACGGCGTGGACCGATGAGACGTTCACGATTCGTCCCGGCGTCTGCTGGTCGACCATGAGCTGGGCGACGGCCTGGCTCAGGAAGAACACACCGGTCAGGTTCACGCCCAGCACTTGGTCCCAGTCTTCCCGGCGGACCTTGAGGAACGGCGCGATGTGCAGGATGCCCGCGACGTTGGCCAGCACGTCGACCTGCGGGGCCTCGGCGCGCAGGCAGACCGCCAGCTGCTCGGGTGCGTCGGGATCGGCGACGTCGAGGTCGAGCAGCCGCAACCGCCCCGCGCCCGGGTCCTGCCACGGCTGGGAATGCTTCAGGTCGACGGCGAAGACCGTGGCGCCCTCGGCCAGCAGGCGCGTCGCCGTCGCGCGGCCGATACCGGAATCGGCGCCGGTGACGACCGCGACCTTGTCGGCGAATCGTCGGTATGCCATACCGCTGATTGTCGTGCCGCTGTTCGTCACGGTGTGACCTCTTCTGCCGGGTGGAGGCGTGCCGTTGGGCGGAAGTGGTTCGGCGCTCGTCCCGGGGTGTCGGCGGCGCGGCACAGCACCGAGCCGGAGAGCGGCCAGTCGGCGCGTTGCTGCTCGGTCAGGCCGGTCGTCGCGGTCGTGATGAACATCGTGCGCAGGTCGGGGCCGCCGAAGGCGAGGCTCGTCGGGCGGGGCACGGGAAGCGGGACCGTCTCCGCAACAGCGCCGTCGGTGGTGAAGCGGATCAGTTGCGCGCCGTCCCAGAACGCGCACCAGACGTCGCCAGCCGCGTCAACACGCAGACCGTCCGGGATGCCCGCGATCGACGAGGTGTCGGCGAAAACCCTGCGCCCGGTGGCAGCGCCGGACTCGACGTCGAACGCGTACCGGTAGATCACGTCGGCGCGGGAGTCGACGAAGTACATCCACCGGCCGTCCGGCGACCAGTCCATGCCGTTGGAGCAGTAGAAGCCCTAGTCGACGGTGGTGTACGACTGCCAGTCGCCGTCGAGCCGGTAAAGCCGGCCGAAGCGGAAGCTCTCGCTGTCCTCCAGCGAACCGGTCCAGAATCGGCCCGCCGGGTCGACCGCTCCGTCGTTGAACCGGCAGGCCGGACGGTCGGCCTCGGGGTCGGCGATGAAGGTCAGGGCGCTGGTTCGCACGTCGAGCAGATGCCAGCCGGTGCGCAGCGCCGCGATCATCACCTGCGGGTCGTCGGTGAGACCGACGCAGCCGATCTGTGCGCCGAAGTCGATCCGGGTCGGCGGGTGCGCGCCGGCGCGTGCACGAACACCGCGCCGGCCTTGATGTCGAGCCAGTACAGCGTGTCGGTGCGCGAGTCCCACAGCGGACCCTCGCCGAGAACGGCCTGGCCGGGCCAGAACACCGTAGTCATCGTCATACGACGGCTCCCATCCGCCACGGCACGATCTCCTCGGTGCCGAAGCCGAGTGCCTCGGACTTGCTCGGCGTGCCGGAAGCCAGGTCCACCAGGGCTTCGAACAGCCGCGTGCCGTAGCGGATCTGATCGTCCCGGGCCAGCGCCGGGCCGGCGTCGAAGTCCATGTCGCCGCGCATGTGCTCGTACAGGCGCGAGGTGGTGCTGATCTTCAGGCAGGGCGTCGGCCGCGGAACCGAACACCGAGCCGCGGCCGGTGGTGAACGCCAGCAGGTTCGCCCCGCCGGCCACCATGCCGGTCGCCGACACCGGATCGTAGCCGGGGGTGTCCATGAAGGTCAGCCCTCCGGCGGTCACCGGTTCGGCGTAATCGACGACGTCGTTGAGCGGACTGGTGCCGCCCTTGAGCACCGCGCCGAGCGACTTCTCCCAGATGGTCGTGATGCCGCCGGCCTTGTTTCCCTTTGACGGGTTGCTGTCCAGCTCCGCGCCGTTGCGCGCGGTGTACTCCTGCCACCAGGCGATCAGCTCGTCGATGCGGTGGGCGAGCCCGGGCGCGGCGGCCCGGTCGCGCAGCAGGTGTTCGGCCCCGTAGATCTCCGGCGTCTCACCGAGGATGACCCGGCCGCCCGCCGCGACCAGCAGGTCGGCCGCGACGCCGAGCGTCGGGTTGGCGGTCAGGCCCGAGTACGCGTCACTGCCGCCGCACTGCAGTCCGAGCACCAGCTCGGAGACCGGGATCGGCTCGCGCCGCAGGCTGGCGACCTCGGCGACCATCTGCTCGATGCGCTCCAGCGCGGCGTTGACGGTGGCGGCCGTGCCGCCGAGGTCCTGGATGCCGAGTGTCTCGGCGGGGACGTGCGCGCCGAAGACGTTCTCCGGCTGGTTGACCTCGCAGCCGAGGCTGATCGTCAGCACGGCCGCGACGTTCGCATGCCCGGCGTATCCGCGCAGCGTGCGCCTCAGGATGTCGTCGCCGGTGCCGCCTTCGGCCATGCCGCAGCCGAGGTCGTGATTCAGCGCGATCACGCCGTCCAGGCCGGGCGCGTCGGCGAAACGCGCGCCGGCGGTCTGCGCGACAATGCGGGCCACGGTCGCCGAACAGTTGACGGTCGGCAGCACCGCGATGTAATTGCGCGTCGCGGCCCGGCCGTCGGCGCGGCGGTAGCCGAGGAAATGGTCACGCGTCGGCGTGGTCGGCGGGCTCCAGAGCGTCGGCGCGTTATGGCGGCGCGCGCCATTCGCGGCACTCGCGCTGTTTGTGTCGGTTGCCCCGCTCTCGCCTATCGCAGTGTTCTGCCCGACTCCGAGGTTGTGCGAATGCACGTGGGCGCCCGGCGGAATGTCTTGCCGCGCAATGCCGATCACTTCACCGTATTTGCGCACCCGGCCGCCCGCGGCGATCGCGCGCACGGCGACCTTGTGGCCCGCCGGAATGTCGTCGAGCGCGGCGACGACGCCGACGGCGGTGCGGATACGCGTCCCCCGGCTGACGTCGGCCACGACCAGCCCGACGTCGTCTACTCCCGCCATCGGCACCAGCGGCTCGACGACGACGGCCGATGCTGGTGCCGTCCGCTCGGCGGCATTTGGCCGCGGGAATGTCATACCGCCGACGATAAGTCGCCGCACGCCTGCCCACGAAGCGTGAGTAACAGAACGGCGCTATCCGTATCGCGAATAGGCGACCGCCGGTCCATCCGGATTTCGGATTGCCGCCTGCCGAAATACGCGCTTCACGCTCCTGATCGCCCGGCGTAGCGTCTGCTGCACCTTAAGGGCCTGCGGCGCTTAAAGCGCGAATGCGACACCGCGCCGCGAATTCTCCAAACTATCCGACCGTAACCGCATTGGAGGCTGACCGTGGTGGGT
Source organism: uncultured Actinomycetota bacterium (assembly GCA_963714445.1). Classification (GTDB taxonomy): domain Bacteria; phylum Actinomycetota; class Actinomycetes; order Streptomycetales; family Catenulisporaceae; genus Actinocrinis. Next base: position 10,627 of record CAVQPP010000037.1, on the reverse strand, counting down.
TCGGCGGTGAGTTCGGCTCCGGCGATCGCGGTCGGCGGCGTCTCGAAGTCCTTCGGCGGCATCACGGCCGTGGACGACGTCTCGTTCACCGTCTCCGGCGGCGAGGTCGTCGCGCTGGCCGGCGAGAACGGCGCCGGCAAGTCGACCATCAAGAACATCATCGGCGGCACGCTGCGGCCCGACTCCGGGAGCGTGAGCTTCGGCGGCGCGCCGGCCGTCGAGGGCGTGGGCGGCGCCAAGCACTCCGGCGTCGCCACCGTCCACCAGGAGACCAGCCTGTTCCCGGACCTCACCGTCGCCGAGAACATCCTCATCGACCGGCTGCGTTCGCCGGGACGCGCGACGGTGCGCCCCGGACAGCTGCGCCGCACCGCTGCGCCGGTGCTCGAGCGCGTCGGCGCGGGCTTCGGCCCGGAGAAGGCCGTGCGCGACCTGTCCGCCGGGCAGCGTCAGCTCGTTGAGATCGCGAAGGCCCTGGCGGCCGATCCGCGCGCGATCGTGTTCGACGAGCCGACCGCGTCGCTGAACCTCGCCGAGCGAGAGCTGATCATGCGGATCGTCGAGCAGCTGCGTACCGAAGGCGTCGCAGTGCTCTATATCTCGCACTACCTGGAGGAGATCGCCAGACTCAGCCAGCGCGTCGTAGTCATGCGCGACGGACGCGTCGTCGCGGACCGGCCGACCGGCGAACTCGACCGCGCCACGCTCGAATCGCTGATGGTGGGCCGGGAACTCGCGCGCGGCTATCCGCCGCTGCCGCGTCCCGGGAACGCGAAGACGCTGTCAGTGCACGGACTCGGCGACGGCGGCCGGGTCTCCGGGATCAGCTTCGACATCGCCGAGGGCGAGATCTTCGGCCTGGCCGGGCTGATGGGCTCCGGCCGCACCGAGGTCGCCCGCGCGATCTTCGGCCTGGCCGGCGACGTCGGCCGCGTCGAGGTGAACGGACGGCGGCTGCGTCGCGGCAGCGTACGCGCCTGCATCGCCGCCGACATCGCGTTCGTCACCGAGGACCGGCGGCAGGAAGGCCTTTTTCTCGACCGGCCGATCCGCGAGAGCCTTTCCGTCGTCGGCCTCGACTCGGTGCGCCGCTCCCGCCGGATCGGCTGGCTCGACGCCGGCGCCGAGCGCCGGATGGCCGCGGAACTGGCGGCCAAGGTGCGGCTGGTCGCCCGCGGCGGCCTGGGCGCCGACGGCGGTTCGCTCAGCGGCGGCAACCAACAGAAGGTCGTGCTCGGCAAGTGGCTGGTGAAGCCGCCGCGGCTGATCATCCTCGACGAGCCGACCCGCGGCATCGACGTCGGTGCGAAGGCTGAGATCTACCGGCTCCTGGTCGACCTGGCCCGCGCCGGCACGTCGATCCTGCTGATCAGCTCGGAAATGGACGAGGTGCTCGGGCTCAGCCACCGAGTCGGCGTCATGCACGAAGGCCGCCTCGCCGGCATCCTCGACCGGGCGAAGGCCACGCAGGAAGCCGTGATCCGCCTGGCCACCGGCGGTGCGCAGTGAACGTGAATCCGATTGCTGACGTCGCGCGGTGGCTGCGTGTGGCCGTGCAGCGTCAGCCGTTGCTGCCGGTACTGCTCGCCCTGCTGATCGCGCTGGCGGCCTCGTACAACGGCTTTGCCACCGTGGCCAACTTCCGCAACATCGCGATCCAAGCCAGTCCGCTGATCGTCGCCGCCGTCGGCATGACGTACGTCATCATGACCGCGGGTATCGACCTCTCCGTCGGCTCGATGCTGTTCCTGGCGGCGGCGATCGAGTCCAGCCAGACGCTCGTCAACCGTCCTACCGCACTGGTCTTCGCCGCGATCTGCGTGACCGGCGTGCTGATGGGGCTGCTCAACGGACTCGCGGTCGCGTTCACCCGGGTGCCCTCGCTGATCGTCACGCTTGCCACGATGCAGGTGTTCCGCGGCGCCGGCGGCCACATCACCGGCCAGCAGAACATCGATCTGCCCGCGAAGCTGCGCGGCGTCGGCACCGGGAGTCTGCTCGGCGTGCCGACGCCGATCGTGCTCGCGGTAGTTGTGGCGCTCGGCGGCGGGCTCGTGTTCGGCCGCACCACGTTTGGCCGATACGTGCAGGCCGTCGGTTCGAATCCGACCGCGGCGAAGGACGCCGGTCTGCCGGTCCGCAGGGTGCTGATCGGCGCGTACGCGCTGGCCGGTCTGCTGGCCGCTATCGCCTCGCTCACCGAGACCGCGCGGCTCGGCGCCGTGCAGCCGTCCATCGGCCAGGGCTACGAGCTGACCGTCATCACGGCGGTCGTCCTCGGCGGAACGAGCCTGTTCGGCGGCAGGGGAAGCATCGGTGGCACCGTCCTCGGAGCCCTGATACTCACCACCGTACAAACTGGCCTGGTCTTCTCCGGGGCCTCGCCATACGTGTTCGACATCGTCCGCGGCGGCGTGCTGCTCGCCGCGGTCCTCGCCGCCGCCGCGCGGTGGCGCAATCCCGTCCGCGCAGTCGGGCTGCCCGGAATCATTCGAAGGGAGTCATTGTGAAAGCGTTCAGTGTCGCACGGATTGTCGCAATGGTCACCGCCGTGTCGCTGACGGCCGCGGGGTCGTTCGCGCTAGCCGCGTGCAGTTCGGCCAACGCCTCCTCGGCCGGGTCCGGCGCCGGGTCGGGATCGGGGAAGAAGCACACGATCGGCGTGAGCTTCGACCTGCTCAATGCGATCCGCCAGGCGGAGAAGGCGTCGATCCAGAGCGCCGCCTCGGCGGCCGGCTACTCAGTGGTCTTCGACGTAGCCGACCAGGACGCGCAGAAGCAGGCCTCGCAGATCCAGGACCTGATCCAGACGCAGAAGGTCGACGCGGTGATCGTGATCGCGCAGGACGGCCAGCAGATCACCGCCTCGGCCAGCCTGGCCAAGGCGCACAACGTGCCGTTCCTGGCGATCGACCGCGCGGTCGCGGACCAGTCGGACGTCACGTTCCAGATCACCGGCGACCCGGTCTCCGACGGCAAGTCGGTCGCGGCCGAGTTCCTGACCGCGGCGCAGGGCAAGCCACTCAAGGTGCTTGAGCTGGTCGGCGGGCTGACGGACCAGAACGCGATCGGCCGGCGCGACGGCTTCAACGCCGCGCTCCAGGGCCAGCCGAACGTCACGATCGTCAGCCAGGTTCCGACCGACTGGGATCCGCAGAAGGCGCTGGACGGAACGTCTAACGCGCTGCAGAAGGACTCTGCGATCAACGCGATCTACAGCCCGTCCGACTTCCTGCTGCCGTCCGTGCAGTCCGCGCTGACCGCAGCCGGCAAGCTCGCGCCGATCGGCGACCCGAAGCACGTGTTCATGGTGACCATCGACGGCGACCAGAACGGCTGCAAGGCGATGCAGGCCAAGACCCTGGACGCCGACATCGCCACCCCGGTCGCCGACTTCGGCAAGCAGGCCGTCGCCGCGATCACCACGGCGCTGGCCGGCCAGCCGGTCGCGCCGAAGACCGTGCAGGCCAAGGGCCTGACACTCGACCAGGCCAACTACGCGACGACGAGTTCGCAGGTGTGGGGCTGTGCTTCCTGAGCCCGCAGCCGTGGAGGGCTCCGTCGCAGAGCCCTCCACGGGTACCGACGCCGTTCCCGTCGCCGCCGCACCGCGGCGATGGGAACGGTTACCAGCCTGGCTGCGCGACCCGACCCGTCGTCCCGCCTGGTTCGCCGACCTGGCGATGCTGCCGGCCCTGATCCTGCTCATCATCGTCCTGAGCATCATCACCGACGGCCTGCTCAGCTCGGCCAACTTGATCAACGTGCTGAGCCAGTCGGCAGTCGTCGCCATCGCCGCGATCGGCGCGACGTTCGTGATCCTGACCGGCGGGATCGACCTGTCGACCGGCAGCGTGATCGGCGCGAGCGGCGTCGCGGGCGCGTGGATCATCACCAGCAGCGGCAGCCTCGCGGCCGGCCTCGCCTTCGGGCTCGCCACCGGGACCGCCATCGGGCTGATCGTCGGGCTCGTCGTATCAAGGCTGAACGTCGTGCCGTTCGCCGTGACGCTCGCCGCGCTGTACGTCGTCAGCGGCTGCACGACCATGCTCAGCCACGGCAGGACGATCGCGCCGGTGCCGACCGGTTTCATCCGCTTCAGCATCGACGGCCCCGGCGGCGTGCCGTACTCGGTCTGGCTCGCCATCGTCCTCTACGTCGTCGCGCAGGTCATGATCACGCGCACGGCCTGGGGCCGCCGCGTCCTGCACGTCGGCGCGAACGTCGAGGTCGCGCGAATCAGCGGCGTCAACGTCGCGCGCACGAGGACGAGCGTCTACGCGGTCGCCGGACTCTTCTCCGCGATCGCCGGCATGGTGTTGACATCAGGGCTCGCCGGCGCCGGCGCGAGCATGGGCAGCCCGCTGCTGCTCAACATCGTCGGCGCGGTCGTCCTCGGCGGCACCAGGCTCTCCGGCGGCCGCGGCAGCCTGCTGCGCACCGGTATCGGCGTCCTGTTCCTCGGGTTCCTGTCGAACGGGATGAGTCTTCTCGGGTTGCAGGATTACGACCAGCAGATCGTCACCGGCTCGTTCATCTTTCTCGCCGCCGCCGCTGCCGCGGGCAATCGGGTTTCGCTATTCGGAAAACGGATTGGCGGGTTCCGAAAGACACGATCGACGCATTCGGGGCGGCGTCGCTAGTTTCATTTCCGCTCGGTTAATTCCACCTTACCGGCCGATTCGATTACGGCGCGCGAATCGGAAAGGAGAACCATGGCTACTGTCGGTCTCAGACGCCGCGTGCTGGCCTGGGCGCTCGCCGCGGCCACCACGCTGGCCCTGCCCATCCTGACGGTGGTGACCGGCGCACCGCCGGCCGCCGCCGCCGTCACCTTCGACCCGAGCCAGTTCCACGGCGTGACCTGGTCCCGCCTCGGCGACAACTTCACCGCCAGCCCGCTGGTGCTGCAGGGGCTGTCCGGCAGCGACGACTACAACGCCACCCGGAGCAAGGCCGACGCCATGTTCGCCACCTTCGCGAGCGAACTGGGCGCCAACACGGTCCGCATACCGATCAACCCCGTCACCGCGGCCGGGACCAGTTACTACGGCGTCATCGACTCCGCCGTCGCGCACAACTTCAAGGTCGTGCTGACGTACTGGTCGCAGGACGGCACGAACATGGTGAACTCCAGCCTGCTGCCGTCCTGGCAGCAGATGTGGGACACCATCACCGCCAAGTACGTGAACCAGCCGCTGGTCTACCTCGACCCGATCAACGAGCCGATCGGCTTCAACACCACGGACTGGCTCAACTTCGCCGCCAACTTCATCACCCGGGAGACCGGGGAGGGCATGCCGAGCAACCGGCTGTTCATCGAGGGCGCGCAGCTGGACGGCGGCGGCTGGGGCAGCGACATCCGGCCGCTGTGCAACGACTCCCGCTTCAACGGGGTCTACCTCGCCCTGCACCGCTACGGCTTTCCGTACGGCTCGCGGACGTACAGCGACTGGGTCAACGACCTCAATACCCTGATCGGCAACTGCGGCTCGCGCACCGTGATCGAGGAGTTCGGCGCCGAGTCGGACACCGGCATCAACTACGACCAGCAGCCAAGCGGCACGACCGACAAGGAGGTCGCGTACCTTCGCGCGATCACCGATGTCATCCGCCAGGACCACCTGGGCGCGATCTGGTGCCACACCATCGGCGGCCGGACCTCGACCCCGGACCACGACACGCTCGACATCCTGCGGCTGATGAGCGGCTTTGACGGCAGCGGCAACAACATGCCGCTGTGGGTGCCCGACCCGACGTCGTACGACCGGCTCATGTGGGCGTGGGGCGGCCTTGGTTCGCAGACCACTGAGTTGCGCAGCCCCTACTACAACAGCTGCCTCGACGTGCCCAACTCGTCGCAGAACGCTGGTACGCAGACTCAGGTGGCCACCTGCAACGACGGCGGCCAACAACAGTGGACCAGACAGGCCAACGGGCAGATAACCGTCTACAACGGCACCAGATGCCTGGAGGCCCAAGGCACCACCAACGGATCCCACGTCGTCATCGACAACTGCGGCAGCGGCACCAACCAGCAGTGGCTGCTCTTCTCTGACGGAACGGTCCGCAACCAGGGCTCGCACCTCTGCCTCGACGCCGACCTTAACGGCAAGCAGAACATGCAGGTCTGGTCGTGCGGCGCCGGCACCAACCAGCAGTGGCGCCTCTCCAACGGCACCATCGGCCTGCGTGCCCACGCCAACAGCCGCGTCGTGACCGCGGAGTCGGCCGGCGCCCAGCCGCTGATCGCCAACCGGATGGTCGTGGACGCCTGGGAGACCTTCGACCTGATCGACAACGCCGACGGCAGCGTGAGCCTGCGCGCCCACGCGAACAACAACTACGTCGACGCCCCCAACGCTGGTGCGTCGTCCCTGATCGCCGACAGCACCACCATCGGCCCGGCCCAAGAGTTCGGACTCATCTACAACCCCGACGGCAGCTTCAGTTTCCGCGCCCACGCCAACAGCGACATCGTCACCGCCGAAAACGCCGGTGCGTCGTCCCTGATCGCCAACCGCACCGCCGTAGGCCCGTGGGAGGAGTTCGACATTCTCGCCTAGCCCACGCACCACGCGGGCCCCGCCGTTTCCTCCCGGTGGGGCCCGCACTACGACAGTGCACCTGCCGAAAATCCTGTCCGCGCAAGACCTCACGCGGGAGCCAAGCGTGGGGCGGCTCAAAACACTGGCGTGTGGCCATGAGCCCGCGCAGCCACGGCCGTGAGTAGGTAAAGGTGTCGGTGGCTGCGGCGGCGACGATGGGTTGCAGCAACTCGACAACCAGGGATGGGTCCGGCTCACCGCCTGCGGCGAGGGCGCCGATCCGGCGGGCTGTCAAGCGTTAACCGGCGAGGTCGGGTTCGAGTCCTGGCAGGGGAGCGGGTTGGGTGCGCGGGAGGTGTCGGGCGAGGGCGTGGAGTCGACACGGTTTTCAACACCACGTTGGCGTCCGCGCTGATCGCACCGCGTGTGTTCCGGACTCGCTGCGTGGAATCGACGGCGAAGTTGGCACAGTTCGGCAACACGGTGCGACTCGTCCGGATCGTTGCGGCACAGTCCTTACTTGTGCCTGTGCGCCCACGCGATCACTGTGACCTGACCGCAGACCATCGGATATCTGCGTGCCGAACTGCGTGAGTAGCAACGCGAGATCCAGCGCCTGCGCGTCGAGAACGAGGTCCTGCGCGAGGCCGCGGAACCATTGATCCACGACGCTCCTGCGCGCGAGCGCTTCGCTTTCATTCACCGCCTGCGCGACCGGTTCGCGTCGCCGGCTGTGCCGGATCCTGGTGACCGACCACAGCAACTACCATGCGTGGGTCAGAGCTATGGCCCGCCGCGACGAGCGTAAGGTCGACGACCAGGAGCTGATCGTGCGGATCGTGGAGATCCACACGACTCATCCCGCCTACGGGGCCGAACGCGTCACCCGCGAACTCAAGCGCCAAGGACTCGACGTCGGTCGCCGCCGCGTGGCCCGACTGATGCGTGAACACGGCATCGCCGGGATCACCCGGCGCAAGCGCAGGAACCTCGACGAGGCCCGATGCTGGTGCAGCCGCGATACCCGACCTGATCCGGCGCGAGTTCACCGCGCCGATGCCCGGGCTCAGGCTGATCGGAGACATCAGTTGCTTCCCGACTGGTGAGGGCTGGCTTTACCTCGCAACTGTGCTAGACCCGTGCAGCAAGGAGTTGATCGGGTACGCGATTGCGCCGCACATGCGCACTACCATCGCGGTCGACGCGATCACCGCAGCGCATCGGACTGGCCTGGTCGCCGGAAATGCGATCATGCACGCCGATCGCGGCGGTCAATACCACTCGACGGCATACCGCAATGCGCTCAAACGTCTGGAACTGCGGCAGAGCACCAGCAGGACCGGCTCCTGCCTCGACGGCGCCGCGGCCGAGTCGTTCTTCGCCACGGTCAAGACAGAGATCGGCATCACCTCCTGGCCCGACCGCGCCACCGCTCGCCGCGATATCGAGAACTGGATCACCCACTACAACCAACGGCGACTTCACTCCGTTCTCGACTACCAGCCCCCCGTCGAAGCCCGAACTGCCTGGCAACGGCGCATGTCCACCGCCGCATAGACCAAGATGGTGTCCAAAGCCGTGCCGACTTCACCCCATCACCTACGCCGGCGCCTACACCGACACCGCCACCAACGCCATCGGCTACGACCTACGCGCCCGCAACTACGACCCCACCCAACAGCGCTTCACCACCCCCGACCCCATCACGCTCCGACCCGGCCAGCCGTACACCTCCAGCTACGCGTACGCCGGCGACGCCCCCAGCTACATGACCGATCCCAGCGGCGCCGACCAACTACCCGGTGGCAGCGTTCAGCACTCACAGGCCGTGGCCCTGGTCGCCGTGCAACTGGCCGCCAAATTCGGCGCCGACAACATCTACGCCGACCTCGACCCGCACCCTGCCACCACCTGCGGCGCAGGCAAGATCGATCTCGGCACCCCGATTGGACAGCCCAAGGCGTTCCCTGACCTGCTCAAGTGCGGTACCCAGCCCTACTACGTTTGGGAAGCCAAGCCTGCCAACGCCAAGGGCGTCAGCGAAGGACCCGCGCAGGTCGCGAAATATGTCAGTCTTCTGCTGGATGCGGGGACCTTGGCGCAGCCAGGTCCGCCGATCGTGCCGGAGACCATCTACGTGCCGCAGCTGTCCGGCGGCTACTGGCTGTCGGTCTTCAACGCCGACGAGTGGTCGAGCTACACCGACCCCGGCAGCCAGCCACCGTTGAACTCCATGTCCAGCGGGCTGATCTTCTACGCCTCGCTGCAGAACCTGACACCAACACCCGTGCCGATCCCTGCATTTCAGCTGGTCAAGGTCGCACGGCCGGGAGATCTTCCTGGCTTTGCCTCCTTCACCACGTGCGCGCAGCTCAACTCGAGACTGAGCGCCGCCGGGTTGCTCGGGATCGGCGCGGGCGTCGCCGGAGCGCTCATCGACTGGGGAGCCCTGGGCAGCGGCGTCGCGACCGCTGGCCGGTGGATCCTCGGCATACTTGAGGCCGATGTCGCGGAACAGCTATAGGCCTGAAGGCAAAGAGCCCCGGCGCGCACTGTACCGACATGCGCCGGGCCGGCTGAGCGGCCACGCGGAGAGAACCGGCCGCCGGTAGGCCTCGAGAACCCCGGATCACCATGTTGTGGTACATGTCCATGACTCTCAACGCACAGCAAGCCAACACCTTCTCCCGCGGAGCGCGAGCTTATGAGCATCATGCTCTACCTGTCCCGGGTCCGGCCGACGCACTATCGCCGGCTGCTCGCCGGAGACGAACCGTGGGAGATACCCAAGGAAAGCGTCTGCCTCGGCAAGAGCTGGGCGGTGCTGTTCCGGTTCCTCAACTTCCAGGAGGACCTGGCCAACCCCACCTGGATGGCACAGAGCATTTCCGCTGGCGAGCCGTTTCGACTCGAAGAATTCGGCGGGCCGCGCGCTCTCTCGCCTCGCCACGTAGCGCGCGTAGCCGAGGCGCTCATGAGTGCGAACCAGGTGTGCCTCATACTGGGCCACCTGGACCAGTACCAGAGCGAGGCCCGGATCCTGGACGAGCACGTCGACCAAAAAGGCGCCTACGGCACCCCAATGCCTGTTGAGGCCGTCGCCGAAGCCTTCGTCACCCTGCGCGACTTCTATCGCGACGCCGCCTTCGCCAACGACGCCGTCATCATCACCCTCACCTGACCGCCTCAAGCTGCGCAGCATGCACTCGCGCTCCGGCTGCGACGGCGAAGCGCCGCAGATGCACGTCCACGGCAACCGAGGAGCGGCCAACTAGAACGCGACAAGCAGGCAGCGGACGCCCCGAAGCGCTTGACGCGCCCGCAACGTCCGCTGCAACTACTGCGGCCTACCTCCTACCGGTTGACTAATTCGCCCACTTCGTCATCATCGGCTGAACGCGCTTCTTCGCCGCCAGGCAGGCGGAGCGTCGAATGCAATCGGCTTGGCGAAGTACCCGAAGAAGTCGGCGATCAGCTGGATCGACGCGCCGCTGCCGTTGTAGAAGACTTCCTTGCCATCGGTCATCGGCGCCAGCACTGCGTTCGGCACCGTCTGGCCTACCGAGTAGTTCAGGTTCGAGACCGACGGAATCGAGGTGCTCGCGGACGGGTCCGGAAAGACGCTGACGTAGCCGCCGCCCCCGGTCGGCTTCGTCACCGTGACGTTGTACAGCGCCGCCGCCATCGCCGAGACCGGGACCTGGAAGGCGCGCGACATCGCGAACCAGATGTAGTACCCGGACGGCAGCGCGCCTCCCGCGTCGCCCTTGCGCGTGTCCAGCAGCCGGGTCGGGTACGAGGGCACGAACTTCGCCGTCGCGCCGGTCGAGAAGTAACCCTCGAGGTCCGCGACCAGGTCCGCCGCTCCGGGACTGTCCAGGTAGAAGTCGATCTTGCCGTCGGCCCCGATCTGCACGATGACGAGGTTCGGGACGACCTGAACGGGCGTGAAGTTGATGTTCGAGACCTTCGGGACGCCGCCCGAGCCGTCGGGTAGACCCGCAGGTCGCCGCCGGACGCGGGTGTTGACGACGGTCACGTTCATCACCACCGCCGTGGCGCTGGCCGGAACCGACGAC
>CAVQPP010000036.1:0-13423 GCA_963714445.1 uncultured Actinomycetota bacterium | reverse complement strand
ACCACGGCCGCGAGAAGGGCTGGCGCAGCGGTCGCAGAGGGCTGCGACTTGGCGGCGGCGTTTGCATTTGCATTCTGCTCGGCTTCGGCCGCCGGCTCGGGGTCCGGATCCGGGGCGGACTCGCCACCAGCTGCGAACTCGCGCTCGGCCTTGGCGAACTCGGCGTCGAAGTCGTAGTCCGGCGGCATCGCGGCGGTCTTCCCGAGCGGATCGGGCTTCTCCTGCGGAGCCGCCGTCGACGCGGCCGGGGTTTGTATGGCTGGCGGTACAAGCTCGGCCATTTCGAAGTCGAAGCCGCACTCCTCGCAGAACCGGCCGCCGCGAGCGGCGCCGCACTGCGGGCAGGTGCCGCCTGCGGTTGAGCCGCCGCCGTTCGACGAAGCCGCCGCGCCGGACGATGTCGACGCGGGTGCGGAGGCGGACGCGGCGGAGGCAGGCGTGATCGCCGCGCCGCCCATCACCGCTCCGCAGGTGTCGCAGTAGTCTGATGTCTGCGACTGATGTCCTGCCGGACACAGCGCCATCGGAAGCCTCCCCGATTCCGCGGGCCGCTCAGCCCTGGTTGTTGCCCTTGCCGACCCTGACAGTCTTGCTCGATCGGGTGTCCAGTGCCATCTCGTCGGCGTCGTTGACCCGGGCCTTGAGGCGCACCGTGCCGGTCGCCGGGTCGTCGACGTCGACCACCTTGTTCAGCAGCTTCGCGGTCTCCTCGTTGCCGGACTCGGCCGCCAGCTTGACCGCGCGGCCCAGCTTCGCGGTGGCCGTGTCGAAGTCGCCGTTCTTGCGCGCCTCCAGGCCCTCCTGGATCGCGTCGGCCAGTTCGGCCTGGCCGGTGTAGTGCGCGACCTGCCGGTTCATCTTCGTGGAGAGCGCGGCGTCGTCGGTCCACACGGCGCGGATCAGGCCTTGGCCGAGGGTTTCGGCCTGGCCCGAGGAGTCGATCGCGACCAGGGACGCGCGCGCGGCCAGCATCTCGTCGCCGACCGAGCCGGCGCGCACCGCGACGCACACGTGATAGTCGCGCGACTCCGCGCCCCACGCTCCGGTCGGGTAGTCCGCTGCGAGCGGGCCGGTCTGCAGGCGCTTGCCGGTCAGGTCCGCCATGTTCGGCGCGACCTGCTTGACGAACTTGACCGTCGCGCCCTGCGGCGACCACAGGCGCAGCCGCACGTCCGCGACCGCCTTGCCCATCGCGCCCTCGATCATCGCGCGGAAGTCGTTGGCCAGTGCGCTCGGGTCGGCCACGATGTCCACGGTGCCAAGCAGACCGCCGGCGACGCGGCGCAGTTCGGCGACGACCCAGTCGGTGCCGACGCCGCGGGTGTCGCAGGTGAACCGGCCCTCGCAGCGCGCGATCGCCGCGTCCAGGTCGGACGGGCTCTCGTGCTCATCCTTGCCGTCGGTCAGTAGGATCGCGTGCCGGATCGCGTCCTCGTGGCCGGTGAACAGCCGGTCGGTCAGCGCGAGCCACTGGCCGATCGCGGTGCCGCCGCCGGCGGTGAGCCGGTCCACGGCCGCCTTCGCGGCGGCGCGAGTGGACGCGTCGGCGGGGACCAGGTACTCGGTGTTCGGGAAGACCATCCGAGCCACGTGCGTACCGGCGACGACGGCGAAGGGCACGCCTTCGCGGATCGCATCGATCGCGGCCTTGGTCGCCTGCCGAGCGGCGGACATCTTCGTGGACGGATAGTCCATCGAGCCGGAGCAGTCCACCATGATGACCTGCGCGGCACGCGCGTTGGACGGCCCGGCGGTGGAGCCGGAGGAGGTCACCGTGACGATCGCGTTGACCTCGTTCGCACCCTCGGACAAGTACTCGTTCTGGTACACGCTCACGCTGAACTGCGGCAGGCCGGTGCTCACGGTTCTATCCCCATCCCCTTATCGGACTGCACTGTTTCTAGAGCGGCGGTTTCAAGTATCCGCGTCGCGTCTGCGGCGTGCGCGAAATCGTCCGGCGGATACGCGGCCAGCACGGTGGTGATGTTGTCCTGGCCGCCGCCTTCCAGGGCCACCGCGGTGAGCGAGACGGCGCTGGCGGCCAGCGTGAGGCCGTCGGCGTTGTCGGGCGCGGTCGCGGTGCGGGCGATCCTGTTGAGGTCTACCGCATCCCACACGTAGTTCCACAGGCCGTCGCTGCAAGCCAGCACGAGGCCGGGGCTGTCCGGCGCGAAGCCATACACGTGCGGCGGGTCGTCGGGCGCGTCAGGGCCGAGCCAGCGCAGGATCGCGTGCGCGTGCGGGGCCTTATATGCCTCGGCCTCCTCGACCGCTCCCCCGGCGATCAGCTGCCCGGCCCAGGTGTCGTCTTCGGTCAGGCGGCGTGACGTGCCGCCGTTGGGGGCCAGCCAGTAGACGCGGCTGTCCCCGACCCAGCCGACGGTCACCTGTCCGCGCTCTACGACGGCTGTGACGATGGTGCAGGAGGGCGCGGCGGTGCGGTCTGGGTAGCCTTCGGCGAGGGCCGTGACGGCACGCTGTGCGGCTTCGATCGCGGCTGTGGTGCAGGCCTTGGCGGGCTCGCCAGCGCGCAGGCCGTGCAGCAGCTTCTCCAGCGCGGTTTCCGCCGCCAGTTGCGAGGCACGCTGCGGGTCGATGGACGTGGACACGCCGTCGCAGACCACGACGACGCCTGCCGGCCTTCCGGTCTCCGCGCCGATCACGGCGAACGCCATCGCGTCCTCGTTGCGGCTGTGCCGCAGTCCGCGGTCGCTCACGCCGGCGACGGTGCCGAGGTCGCGTTCGATCCGGTCGCGCGGCGAGGGCGCGAGCTTGCCGCAGTTGTCGCAGTACCCGTCGGTGAACGCGGTCCCGCCGCAGTCGGGGCATGGTCCCAATGCGGTATCGGGCGGCGCCGCGCGGCGGACCATCAGGTCGGCGCCGCAGCTTTCGCAGAACCCGTCGCCCGGCGACACTTCGGCGCCGCACGCGGTGCAGGTGAGCTGCGGGTCGGCGGCCGGTTCGAGCTCTACGGTGGGGTGTGAGTCGTTGGAAAGGCTCGTGTCATCGGTTTGGCTCATGTCGTCCGTATCGCTCGTGCTCGGTGTCTCGCTCGTCGCCGGTTCGCTCATACCAGGGTCCTGGGACGCAGCGCGTTGGCCCGGTCCACCAACTCGATCCGGCTCCTTCGGTCCGGCGCCATCCGGGCGCGCGCACGGAACGAGCGCTCCAGCGCCAGGCGCACCTCACGTTCGGTCAGGTCGGAGTCGAAGACCCGGCCCTGCGACATGTTGCGGGCCACGTTCGCGGCCGGCGGGTGCGCGCGGACCCATTCGAGCGCGCCCTGCAGCACCCGGGACACCATCGACTCGTGCGCCTCGCCGTCCAGGCCGAGCGCCTGGACCCGGGTGCTCAGTTCGTGCAGCTCGGCCGGCGCGACCCACTCGGCGAAGCCGGGCGAGCGCAGCCGCGTGGTGATCGACTGGACCTCGGCGGCGGTGCGGTGGATCGACGATTCAGGCACCTGCGACAGCACCTGGACCGCGCCGGCGTAGTCGTTGCCTGCGATGCGCAGCCGGGCGAGGGCGAAGGCGGCGGTCGCGTACGAGCGGTCTACCGTCCAGACCAGCTGGTAGTAGCGTGCCGCGTCCTTGCCGTTGGCCAGCTCCGAGGTCGCGGCCAGGGCCAGCTTGGGCGCCAGCTCGCCGGGAAGCTCGTCGTAGCAGGTGTTGAAGTAGTCCCTGGCGTGGGCGGTCCGGCCATGGGTCAGCTCGAGCAGGCCGTGGTACCAATGCACGCGCCAGTCGTAAGGGTCCTGCTGCCGCAGCAGGTCGAGCCACTTCCTGGCCTGGTCGAGGCCGCCGTCCTCGATCTCGGCGCGCACCAGGCGGTAGTAGACCTCTGTCGACGGGTTCGGCAGGCTGTTCAGGGCGTTGACGATCTGGCGCGGCGCGCCGCCGAGGGTCGCCAGCGCGCCCGCGTTCGGGTCGGCCGGGTCGACGGTCGGGATCGGCAGCGCGGCGGCGAACTGCGCGCCGGTCGGCTTCTCCAGGTCGGTGCCGACGGCCAGCCGCTCGCCGGTGAAGAGGGTTGAGATGGCCGGGCGCGGCTTGCCGTCGCCGAGGGCGAGCACTTCGCGCAGCACGCCGGTCAGCTGGCCGGCCATCTCGGCGGCGGAGGAGAAGCGGCGCTCGCGGCGCGCGTTCGTGGCGCGGCGCAGCGCGCGGTCGAAGGACTCGAACTCGGCCAGCAGCGGGATCGAGTCGCGCGACGGCAGCGTGGTGGCGTAGGTCGAGGTGTAGCCCTTGAAGTCGAAGGAGAGCACGGCCATCATCCGGCCGACGGTGAACAGGTCCGATTCGACCGACGGACCGTCCTGCGCGATCTCGCCGGCCTGGTAGCCGACCGTGCCGTAGACCGCGGAGTCGTCGTCGTCGAAGGCGCGCACCGCGCCCATGTCGATCAGCTTGAGCTGCTCCTCGGACTGGATGACGTTGTCCGGCTTGAAGTCGCAGTACAGCAGGCCGATCGAGTGCAGGTAGCCGAAGGCGGGCAGGATCTCGACCGCGTACGCCAGCACCTGCGCGAGCGGCAGCGGGGCGCCGCCGTGCTCGTTCTTGTAGTCCAGCGCGATCTGCTTGAGCGACTTGCCGCCGACGTACTCCATCACGATGTAGTCGTCGGCGAGGTGCCGCACGAAGTTGTAGATCTTGACCACGTTGGGGTGCTCGACCTCGGCGAGGAACTGCCGCTCGGCCACGGCGGCGGCCATCGCGTCCTCGTCCCCGGTGTCCAGCAGGCCCTTGAGCGCGACCCAGCGCCCTGAGACGTTGTTGTCCCGGGCCAGGTAGATCCAGCCGAGGCCGCCGTGCGCGATGCAGCCGAGCACTTCGTACTGGCCGCCGATGATGTCCCCGGCGCTCAGCTTCGGCGAGAAGTCGTAGCCGTTGCCGCACTTGGCGCAGAAGCCGTTGGTGCGCCCGGGCCGGCCGTCGCGGGAGCGGCCGACCTGCGTCCCGCACTTGGAGCAGTACCGCTTGTGCTCGGGCACCTGCGGGTCGGCGAGCACGGCCTCGCTCGGGTCGCGGTACTCGACCTGCGGGATCTCGACCAGGCCGAGACCGAGGCCGCCGCGGCCGGTGGAGCGCGATCGGCCGGAGGTGCTGCGGGAGGTGCCGGTGCGCGCGGAGACGGCCGAACCGCGCGTGCGTCCGGTGGAGGTGCGGCCGGTTGAGGAGCTGCCGCGCGTCGAGCCGGTGCGAGTAGAAGCGGGCGAGTTGCCGCGTGCCGATGGGACGGAGCTTGAAGGGGCTGGGCTCGCTGCCATGCCGCAGGTGTCGCAGTAGCCGTCCTGAATTGTGCCGCCGCAGCCGGGGCGCGTGCAGCGCTGAGGACCGGATGCCGGTGCGGCAGCCTGTGCGCCTGACGTCGTACGATGCGCGCCGCCGCTCGCTGCGCCGGTTACCCCCGCCGTCGTTCGCTGCGCGAGACCGCAGGTGTCGCAGTACCCGTCGACGATTTCCCCGTCGCAGCCCGGCCGGCCGCATTTGACCGCGCTCATGCCCGGACCCCTCCCCCTTCGCCCGGCTGAGCCAGTGCCAGCACGGCCTTCTGATACGCGGACAGCGCCCTCGTGGACGCGGCCAAGTCACACGGCTTGGACCACAGCAGCTCGCGCGCCTGTCCGTAAAGCGCCTCGAGCCGCGGTGTTTCCGCAGCCCCCGATCTTGCCGCGCGCACGCGGTACGCCGCTAGTCTTCCCCGCAATTCCTCACGCCTTTCCAGCAGGCCGGCGATCGCCTGGTGCACGCGGCTCGCCGCCGTCTGAGCGTCATCCAACGCGGCCTCGAGCGCGGACGCCTCCTCGGCCAGCCGACGCCACAGGCCCCGTTCCCGCCACTCGCTGAGCGCGGCCAGCCGGGCGCGCAGCGCCGGGACCTGATTGGTGGGCGCCGGTAGCGCGCCGACCAGGATCTTCTCCCGAGCCTCGGTCGCGGCGGCGCGTTGGGCGTCCTCGACGTCGGCGATTCGGTCGATCAGCCGGGACAGCTGCAGGACGCGGCGCTCGAAGTCGGCACGCAGGTCAGCCGCGCCACTCACCGCAGCGGCGGCTGTCTCCAGTTCCTCGCGGACGCGGGCTAGGCGGCGCGGGAAGTCGGAACCTGGCGCGCCCATGCCGATCGGGTCGGCGAAGACCTCGCGGCGCAGCTTGGTGTACTCGTCGCCGACCGTGGCGACCATGGTGCCCAGCGCGCGGTCGCCGATCTCCATCGTGGAGGCGATCACTTGCCTGAGCCGTTGCTGCACCGGATCGGCCTGCTCGAACAGCCGGTTCCAGGCGGCGTCGGCGGCGGTGACGAAGTCGGCGGCCAGCTGGAAGTCGCTGTTCATCAAGTTCAGCGTCTCGCCGAGCGTCGCCTTCTCCGTGACGATGCTCGGGCCGAGCAGCGTGCGCTCGGAAAGGGCGACGGCCTTGGTGGACAGCGTGATCGACTTGCCGCGCAGCAGGTCGGCGATCGCGTTCAGGTCCTCCAGCCGCGGCTTGGGGCGGCGTCCACGGATCTCGGCGGCACGGTTGAGCACGTCCTGGAACGCGGTGTAGTTGTCCCAGAGCGCGGCGATCCGACCGGACGCGCGCTGCCAGCGCTGCGCGGTGACGCCGGTCAGCGCCGCGCTGTCGAGCAGCTTGTAGCCGGAGTTGTCGGCCAGTTCGGCCAGCGCCTCCGAGACGCGGGCAGCGTCGTCCCCAAGCCGTTTGAGCTCCGCGTCGACTGCCTCGCGCGTCGGCGGGCCGTAAGCCGGAAAGACCATCGCCACCACATCAGTTAGCGTATTGCGCTGCGGGCGGCTGTGTTGCACCGAGGGCCGACTCCAGCCACTTGGCGTAGATCGATTCCCAGGTGCCGTCGGCCCGGATCCGGTCCAGCACTGCGTTGACGAAGCGGATCAAGTCCGGATCGTCCTTCGCGACCGCGATTCCGTACGGCTCGCTCTCGACGACCTGGCTGAGCACAGTGGCGTTGGGATCTTGGCGTTGCAGTCCGGCCAGGATCGTGTCGTCGGTCGAGATGGCCTGCACCTGATTCTGCTGCAAGGCGACCAAGCAGTCGGTCAGGTTCTTCACGCCGTAGCCGACCGGATGCGACTTGTACGCCTCGACCGCCTGGATCGAGGTCGAGTCGGTCTGCGCGCAGACCTTCTTGCCGCCGAGGTCGTCGAGCGACCGGAAGCCGGAGTTCTTGAGCACGAGGACACGCTGAGTGGCTTGGTAGTAAACGGTGGAGAACTGGACTTTCTGAGCACGGTCGCAGGTGATGGTGAAGGTGTCGACGACCATGTCGACGGCAGGCTTCGGGCCCTGCAGGTCGGTGATGCGCTCGGCGTTGGTGACGGCCACGAACCGGATGTGCGCCGAGTCATGGAAGCCGAAGATCGCCTGCTCGACCTGGCGGGCGATGTCCACGTCGAAGCCGCTCTCGTTGCCGGTGGCGTCGAGGTAGCCGGTGAGGTAGCCGTCCTGCGCCACACCGACGTTGAGGTATCCCCGGCTCTTGATGGCCTGCACGCCGGCGCTCGTCGCGTCGTTCGCGGTGGGGCGCGGCGAGAGTGCTTGGGGGTTGCAGTTCTGGCCGGTGGTCCCCGGCGCCGCGGAAGGCGACCCACTCTCGACGGCGCCGACCTGGGGTATGCCGGCCTTCGGCTTCGCGCCGACCTGCACGAGTCCCCCGCTGCACGCTGATGTCACAGAGATCGCCAGTACCAGCGTGGATACCAGGGCGGCGCTCTTCGCGCGGCTTACTCGGTTTGCTCGGTAAGTCACCGGTACTCCGCCAATCTGCGGTTGATGCCGTACGCGGCCGCGGCCGCCGCGATCGCTGCGCCGACAATGCCGAGCCAGAGGCCGCCGCCGAGCGTCGATCCCGTCGCGCCGCTGTCGGCTACGTACGTGTTCTGATCCCGGTTGAAGGCGTCGACGAGGGCCGTGTCGAGGGCGGCGGCCTTGACGCTCATCGTGTTCGTGCCCTGCTGATCGCCGTGCCCGACGGCCAGGTCGATCGCCTGGTAGTAGTTGCCCGCCGAGACGTCCTTCTGGATGGCGGCCGCCTGTCCCTTGACCACGCCGAGTAGTTTCGTGGCCTGATCGTCGAGCGCTGTACCTGTTTGCGGAGTGTCTTGCTGGACCGCGCCCAGCGCTTGGTTCTCCTGCGTGGTGTCGGTGCCGTTGTCCTCACCGCGGTCGATCAGGGCCAGCGATTGGAACGATTCGGCGAGCGCGAGGTTGTCGCGCGCCTGGAGCTTCATCGACAGGTCGGTGAAGTCCGACTGGGCGCGGCTCGACGAGTCGGTCGCGCTGTTCGTCGCGGCCAGCGAGTAGATCACCAGGGCGAGCGCGATCAGTGCGCCGACCGCCAGGCCGGGGTTGATGCTTCGGCGGGTCGCGCGGGAGACGGTCCGCCCGGTCACGACGATGACCGAGGCCGCGAGCAGCGCGACGAGCACCACCCACAGCGGGAAGCCGCCGGCGCCCGCCTGCGCGGACTCGTGCGCGGCGCTCTCTCGATCGGCGACCGCCTTGACCTCGGGCAGGATCCGCTCGCGCAGCAGCGTCGAGGCCTCGCGCAGATACGCCCCGCCGACCGGGTAGCCGAGCCGGTTGTCGGCTTGCGCGGTCGCGACCAGGCCGGTGTAGATCGGCAGCTGCGTGGCTACCTGCGCGAGCTGCGACGACGCGGTGTCGTCGCCGGCCAGGTCACGCGAGGCCTGCGAGAGTGCGTTCTCGGACTGCGCGATGTCGCTGTTGTACTGGTCGGTGAGCCGGGCCGGTGGGACCGGGCTGACCAGCAGCGCGGTCGCGGCGGTGGCATCGGCGTCGGCGAGCGTGTGGTAAAGCTCGTCGGCGTTGACCGTCAGGTGCTCGGCCGAGTTGACCGCGCGTGTCTCCGAGGCCTGACGCCCGGCCAGCGTCGTCGCGCAGGTCGCGCCGACGGCGAGCAGCGCGACGACCGCGGCGAGCAGCGCCAGCCACAGCCGGGACGGTGTCGGCATCCGGCGGACGCCGGACGCGTCGCCCGGTTTCGTGCCGGGTGTCGTCGAAGCCTGAAACACCGGCGTGTGCCCGGTCGATGTTTGTGTCGTCGCCAAAACGCCCCCCATTCGCCCCGCCCCGTTTACCGGTGATACACCATATTCCCCTTGGGCGGCGGCGAAACCGAGGTGGCGCGAACGCGACCAGGCTGCGGCCAGGTCGTGATCAAGCGGGTCCTTCGGGCTGCTATCAGACCTCCGCGAGCAGCGCGGGCAGTTCGGTGAGCGTGGTCAGCCTGAAGTCGGCCTTGGCGACGAGATCACTGTCGTTCGCGACGAAGTATCCCCACGGACCACGGCGTATATGCGCGGTGCGCAGGCCGGCCTCCCAGGCGGGGCGCAGGTCGTTGTCTAAACGGTCGCCGACGTAGCAGATCCGCTCCGGCGTGGCGGTCGGGCGCAGCTCGAGGCAGACCTCGATGACCTTCCGGAAAAAGGCCGGGTCCGGCTTCGATACGCCCCAGGTGTCGGACGTGGTGACCAGGTCCACCGGCAGCTGCAGCGAGTCGAGGATGCGGTGCGACCGCTTGGTCTGGTTCGCCGCGATGACCACCAGATATCCGGCGGCTTGGAGGGCGGCGAGCGTCGGCCTGGCGTCGGGATACAGGTCGCGCTCGCCGTAGCCCTCGGGGCGTCCGGCGGCGGCGCGTGCCTCGCGTTCGGCCTCGAGGTCGAAGCCCGGGCGGAAGTACTCGAACACCTCGCGATGGTCGCGACCAGCCGAGATGGCGGCGCCGAATATCGCGGAGAAGGTGTGCCTCGGCACGCCGAGCCAGTCGGCCCAGGCGTGATATTCGACGGTCTCGTCAAGCAGCGTCTCGCCGACGTCGAAGACGACGGCCTCGATCGAGCGCGACGCGGGACGTGGGTGCGCGGTAGTGAACACGGCCTGTCTCCTGACCCCGGGACGCGCTGCCCATCGGCACGTGCGCGTGCACGTGCACCGCGTCCACCGGGCCGCGAGTGTAGCGAAGGTATCTGACGGCGCAACAGAGACTTTGGACTATTTACATACGAACGAGTTAAGCCGTGTGACTCAGGAGATGGTTGAGCAGCGCGAATGAGGCTGCGCAAATGAGTGAGGGCGTCAGCGGCCGAGCGCGAGTTCCACGATCTTCACGACGACCAGCACCGAGGCCACGGCGAGGTAGAGGCGCAGCGCGCCGATGCCGACCTTCCGTGCGGTGGACATGTTGGCCCGGCCGAGTTCGGCCAGCGGCGGCATGCGCCAATCCACGGCGGCGCAGTCTGGGGTGGGCCAGTCGTCGTCGGAGCAGTCATCGTCAGCTGCGCAAGCTTCGTTCTTGCGGTCGGCGGTTCGGCGAGTGATCGCTACGTACCCGGCGATGGCTAGGCCGAGCGCGGCGCAGCCGGCCATGATCGCGAAGATCTGTCCGGACGTGATGTTCGGGAAGAGCACCGCAGTCGTGAGGATCACTGAGAGCGTCACCAGGACGCCGAGCACCGTCGACGTGAACAGGTTCGTCTTGCGGCCGTTCACCCACGGCCCGAGCACCTGCTTGTCGTTGCACAGCACCAGCAAGTACACCGACGCCGATGGCAGCAGCACTCCAGCCATCGCCTGCACGCCGTTGGTGATCAGGCCGAGCGGTGATCCGGGCAGCAGCACGATCGCCGCGGCCGCCCCGATCAGGCCGATGTAGACCCCGTAGAAGCCCTTGGCCTGCGTCACGCCGCGGTGCAGGGAGTGGTTGACGCCGAAGCTGTCGCCGATCGCGTACGCGGTCGACAGCGACACCGCGAACGCGCCGATGATCGAGGAGTCGAGCAGCGCGATCGCGAACAGGATCCCGGCCGCGTGCCCGGCCTTGGCCGCGATCGTGCCGGCCAGGCCCTGCGCGTCGGTGAAGTTCCCGGCTTGCGCGGTCCCGGCGGCCGCCATCGCGGAGAAGCCGATGATCGCCGCCGCGCCGATCACGACGACCACGATGCCGATCCACAGGTCGGCCTTCTCGTACTTGATGAACCGGGGCGTGATCCGCTTGTCGATCACGTACGACTGTTGGAAGAACAGCTGCCAGGGCGCGACCGTCGTGCCGACCAGCCCGATGACGAGCAGCATCACGGTCGACAGCGGCGCTCCGGCCGGCATGCCCGGGACGAAGAAGCCGCGCGCGACTTGCCCGGCCGTCGGGTGCAGCATGAACGCGATCGGGATCAGCAGCAGTGTTCCGGCGCACAACGCGACGACGAGCCGTTCGAAGCGGCGAAACGATCCGGTGGACGCGGCCGCGACGATCACCAATCCGGCCGCGATGACGGACGGAGCCTTCGGCAGCCCGAGATAGCCGACCGCGAGGGTGATTCCGATGAATTCGGTGACCAGCGTCAGCGCATTGAGAAGAAAGAGGTCGATGACGCTGAACGCGCCCCAGAAGCGGCCGAACCGTTCGATGATGAGCTTGCCGTGCCCGACGCCGGTGACCGCGCCGAGGCGGGCCGCCATCTCCTGGTTGACGTAAAGCACCGGGATCAGCAGCGGCAGGACCCACAGCAGGTGCGTCCCGTAGTTTTGGCCGGCTTGTCCGTATATTGAGAAGGCGCCGGCGTCGTTGTCGCCGCACATCACGATCAGGCCGGGGCCGACGATCGCCAGCAGGGTTTTGACTTTGGCGGACAAGCCGCGGCGGGCGCCGATGTCGCCGTGTTTGATGGTGCCCAGGGCGCCGCGTATGTCGCCGACGTGGGCGTCGTCGAGTACTGCGCTGGGCTGCGGAGAAGTGGGCTGCGAGCTGCTGGGCTGCACGGTCGTGGGCTGCAGAGTGTCAGTCATCGTGGCGCGGTCCTTCCTCACGCCACGCACACGTCCGCGCCAGGGTTGGTCTTGGCACGAGCGAGCACGTACGTGTGGTGAGGTACACCGCACATGGATTGGTAGTGCATCTGTGGCGCAAACAGCTTTCCCCATCAACCATCAATTCGCGTTATTGGAAGTGCTGGCGCATCTGGAGTACATGCAACGGCGGGGACGCATCCAACGTCAGAACACCGGCGGACCGACCCAGTGGTACGTCTAATTCTTCTAACTTTTCTGGCCGGTATCCGGCATTTGCCATCGACATTCAGTTTAAGGAACTCCCTCGCGATGTGATCGAGAGCCGCCTGAAACAAGCCCCTACAAAAAACAAGGAGCGCGAGCCGCAATTGCGGGAACTCTTCGACCAGGCAGGCTGCCCGGATGTTTCGGAGCACGATTATATACTTGACAACGGAAACCCCAATAGGTAGATTAGGCGGCATAGGAGCAAGCCATGACCGCTAATTTACGCCAAACCCGATTTTCACCGATGAAACGAAAGCCCGCGAAGCCCTTGAGGCGATGCGCTGGCCGGACGGCCCTACCTGCCCTCATTGCGGCAGCGTAGAGGGCATCGCCGAGGCTTTTGGGAAGGCCGCAAGGCCCGGCTTGTACTATTGCGCCGCCTGTAACGATCAGTTCACGGCAACCGTCGGCACGGTCATGGAACGTAGCAAAATCCCGCTCACTAAATGGTGGCTTGCAATGCACCTTTTGGGAACCAGCAAAAAGGGAATGTCGGCGCACCAACTCCACCCGATGCTTGGAATCACTTACAAGCGCGTGGTTTCTCTGCCACCGCATCCGTGAGGCAATGCGTACTACTGACGCCGGACCTATTGGCAGCGGCGGCAAGGTTGTTATCGATCCATTCCCGCATTTTGGCCTTTACTCTCGTCAACTTGTCGCTTGGGGAATTCAGCTCAACAATGAAGTCCGGGCATAACGGCAGAAAGCGTTTCTTCTGCTCCTTGCTGAAGCTTGCCAAACGGCTCTTCAAAACCCATGAGGCATCTGGCGAAAGCGCCGCCCCGCTGGGCAATATGTATTCCGTATTGGAATCGAGCGCGACTCCGCGTCCATCTTTCCTCGCCCAATTACCCAGTTGCCGGCAAAGTTTGTTGTTACGATAACCGGTCTAAAACCCGGCGGGTGGCATGATGGTGATATCTCCATTGGCTTCCCTCTCGATGCGCAATTCCGGGTTCCGGGCGCAGAACTCGAAGTATTCGTCATCGTCCATCGGGCGCTCGGCGTGGATTCGAAACGTCGCGCGCGTTTCGTTATCGGGAAGCACGACCTGCATCACTATAGAATAGCCATAAACTCACCGATGATACTTCGGCGTGACCCCGCGCAGCTTCCGCCAAACGGCGTCGCAGGCCGCGACCACGTCCTCCGGGAGCGGACCTCCGTTTTCCAGCGCGTCCAGATTCTGTTCAAGCTGCGCCAACTTTGACGCTCCCAGAATGATGGAATCGGTGGCTGTATGGTGCAGTAGCCAGTTCAAAGAAATATCGATCAATGAGCGGCCAGCTAGCTCCGCCACGCCACGCAACTCATCGACCGCATCGAAGTCTA
>CAVQPP010000035.1:0-6219 GCA_963714445.1 uncultured Actinomycetota bacterium | reverse complement strand
TCACACCCGATGATGTGGCGTGCGCCGGCTCCATCAATATCCGCGTCACCGCTACGCCGGCCGCTCCCGAGCCCGGTGATCACGACCTGAATGTCCTCGATCCGCTGTCCGGTCAGGGTGAGCGCGTTCAGGAGCGCCGCCAGCACCACGACTGCTGTTCCGTGCTGATCGTCGTGGAACACCGGGATGTCCAGCTCTGATTTCAATCGGTCCTCGATCTCGAAGCAGCGCGGCGCGGAGATGTCCTCGAGATTGATTCCGCCGAACGTGGGCGAGATCGCCTTGACCGCGGCGACGATCTCTCTGGGTCTTTGTGTCGAGGCAGATCGGGAACGCGTCGACGCCGGCGAACTCCTTGAACAGCATCGCCTTGCCCTCCATCACCGGCATCGCGGCGCGAGGCCCGATGTCACCATGTCCGAGCACCGCGCTGCCATCGGATACGACGGCCACGGTGTTGCGCTTGATCGTGTACTGAAACGCCTTGTCGGGATCCCGGTAAATCGCACTGCAGACCCGCGCCACCCCCGGCGTGTAAGCCATCGATAGGTCGTCACGGGTCTTCAGCGGGCTCTTGTTGTTCATCTCGATCTTGCCGCCGACGTGCAACATGAACGTCCGGTCGGTGGCATCGAGCACGCGCGCGCCCGGCACGGCGTCGACCGCCTCGGTCAACCGCGGCCAGTCGGAGGCGTCGGCGGTCTCAACCGTGATGTCCCGGATTGTGTGCTCCCCCGCGACCTGAACCAGGTCGACTGCTCCGCGCACGTCGAGCGCGACCTCGCCGATCCGCGTGTCCTGCTTCGGGTAGAACGAGTCGAGGTCGCGGCCATCGATCCGGCGCACCAGGTCGTCGGCGCTGAGGCCGGCGATGGCTTCGGTGGCGATCAGCGCGCCGTCGCGCGCCATCGCGGCCAGCGGTCTCGCAGAGCTCGAAGATCTCGTCCAGCCGGTGCGAGATGAACAGGATCGCGAACCCCGCCCGCAGCGCCCGGGCGACCGAGAAGAGCCGGTCGACTTCTGCTGGCGTGAGCGCGGCGGTCGGCTCGTCCATGATCAGCACGCGGGCATCGAAGGAGAGGGCCTTGGCGATCTCCACCATCTGCTGGTCCGCGATGGACAGGCCGCGCGGCTGGTCCAGGTCGAGCGCGACGCCGAGGCGCGCGAACAGGTCCGCGGTCCACCGGCGCAGCTTCGCCCGGTCGATCCGGCCAAGTCTGTGGCTGAGCGGCGAGGCACGCGGCTGGCGCCCCATATAGATGTTCTCGGCGATCGACAGGTGCGGGAACACGGTCGGCTCCTGGTAGATCACCGCGATCCCGGCGGCGCGCGCGTCGGCCGGTCCGTGGAAGACGGCCGGCTCGCCATCGACGAGTACCCGGCCGCTCTCCGGGCGCAGCACGCCAGCCAGCACCTTCACCAGGGTCGACTTGCCGGCGCCGTTCTCGCCGGCAAGCGCGTGAACGCGGCCGGTGGCCAGCTCCAGCGACACGGACCGCAGCGCACGCACAGATCCGAACGACACGCTCACCGCGTCCAGCGCCAGGATCGGCGCCGTCGCCGCCGGGGCTTGCGCAGCCGGCTCGGTTGAATCGTTCACTGCTTCCTCCACCTGTTCTGTCCGTGCGCCCGGTGCCGCGGGTTTCAGGTGTTTAAACGTTTCATTTGACGTGCGAGCAACGTAAGACCGGCCTCACCGGGCCGTCAAGGGATGGGCGTGGCACGGTTGGTCACGATGCGATCACGGGGTCGTCCACGCAGGTCGCCAAGTACAGCGGACATCCACAGGGCCGAGCAGCATGCGGCGCGCGGCCGGCTCACGGCCGGGACGTGTGCCCCGTCGACTCGCGTGCGATCAGCTCCGGTTGAAGCACCACGCGCTGGTGGGTGTGTGCGGATGCGTCGTCACCGGTCTCCGCCAGCAGGAGCGTCGCGGCGGTGCGCCCCATCTCCACGGCCGGCTGGCGCACCGAGGTGAGCGGCACTGCGGCGGCCGCAGCGAACTCGATGTCGTCGTAACCGATCAGCGCGATGTCCTCCGGCACGGCGATCCCCGCCGCGTAGAGCGCCTGGAGCACGCCGAAGGCGAGCAGGTCGTTCGCGCAGAACACGGCGGTCGGCCGGCGCGACAATGCGAGCAGCCGCGCCCCCGCCTCGCGGCCGGCGTCGACGTCCAACCGTGGCACCTCGATGTGCGTAAGCGCGTCCTCTGGCAGCCCACGGTCCTTGAGCGCGGCGAGCGCCCCGGTGCGTCGGTCACGGCATTGGGCCAGGTGCATCGGTCCGCTGACGTACGTGAGCGTGGTGTGCCCAAGGTCGAGCAGGTGAGTGGCGGCGAGATGACCGCCGACGACGTCGTCCACCGACACCGAGCAGCACTCCGCGACCGGCGCGGACCGGTCCACCAGCACGTACGGGATCTCGCGACGCCGGAAGGCGGTGAGGTTGGCTCCGGTCGGGTCGGCCGGCGTGACCAGCACGCCGCGTACCCGCTGCTCAGCGAACAAGGACAAGTAGTCGGCCTCCTCGGCCGGATCCTGCCCGCTATTACACAGCATCACCCCGAGGCCGGCGGCCCGCGCCTCGCGCTCGGCGCCCCGCGCGACCTGGACGAAGAACGGGTTGGCCATGTCCAGCACGAGCATCGCCACGATCCGGCTGCGCCCGCCCCGCAGCTGCCTGGCCGACTCGCTGCGCACGAAGCCGAGCAGGTCGATCGCCGCCTGCACCCGCTCCCGGGTCTGCTCGGAGACCAGGTCCGGCCGGTTGATCACGTTGGAGACAGTGCCGACCGAGACGCCCGCCTGCCGTGCCACGTCCTTGATGCCCACCATGCGCGCCAAGGCAGCTCCTCAGCTCCTCACCAGCTCGCCGAACCTCGCCGAGGGCGCGGGCGGCTGCGGGCCGATCGCGTCCGGTCACATGGTAGGCCCCGCCCTGGCCGAACCCTTGAAAGGCTCCAACGGGAGCGGTCGGCCGCTCCACCGGTGCTCGACCGTACGACGCTTGACAGTGCCAGGTAACGGATCTAGGTTGAGCCTGCTGAAACGATTCATATCGTAGCACGAGGGCGCGACGGCGACAGGGCGGGGTGACGGTGATGGGTGAGCGGTCCACGGTCGGGGCGCGGCTCGCGGCGCTGGAGATCGAGCAGCCGTCCTGGGCGTTCGGCAACTCCGGCACCCGGTTCCGGGTGTTTCCGCAGCGAGGCGTGCCGCGTGATCCCTTCGAGAAACTGGCGGACGCCGCGCAGGTGCAGCGCTATACCGGTGCGGCGCCGCTCGTCTCGCTGCACATCCCGTGGGATCAGGTGGACGACTACGGCAAGCTGGCCGAGTACGCGGCATCGCTCGGCCTGCGCATCGGCATGGTCAACTCGAACACGTTCCAGGACGAGGACTACCGCCTCGGCTCGGTCTGCCACCCGGATCCAGCCGTGCGCCGCAAGGCTCTGCGACACCTGCTGGACTGCGTGGACGTGATGGACGCCACCGGCTCGCCGCGCTCAAACTCTGGTTCGCGGACGGCACGAACTATCCCGGCCAGGACGATATGGCGGCTCGCCAGGACCGCCTCGCCGAAGCGTTGGCGGCGGTGTACGAGCGTCTTGGCGACGAGCAGCGGATGGTGCTGGAGTACAAGCTGTTCGAGCCGGCGTTCTACAACACCGACGTGCCGGACTGGGGCACCGCGTACGCGCACTGCCTCAAGCTGGGCGAGAAGGCGTCGGTGGTGGTCGACTTCGGGCACCACGCCCCGGGCACGAACATCGAGTTCATCGTGGCGTTCCTGCTGCGGGAGGGCAGGCTCGGCGCGTTCGACCTGAACTCCCGCTTCTACGCGGACGACGACCTGATGGCGGGCGCGGCCGACCCCTTCCAGCTGTTCCGGATACTGCACGAGGTGGCCCGCGGCGGCGGCCTGGAACCGGACGCGAAGGTCGCGGTCATGCTCGACCAGTGCCACAACATCGAGGAGAAGATCCCGGCGGTGATCCGCTCGGTGATGAACGTGCAGGAGGCCGCGGCCAAGGCCCTGCTGGTCGACCTGGACGCGCTGCACGCGGCGCAGGGGGCCGGCGACGTGCTCGGCGCGAACGCGGTTTTGATGGACGCGTACAACACCGACGTGCGCCCACTGCTCGCCGACCTGCGTGCGCAACAGGGCCTTGATCCCGACCCGGTCGCGGCGTATCGGGCATCCGGCTACGCCGAGCGGATCGTCGCCGACCGCGCCGGCGGCACGCAGGCGGGGTGGGGAGCGTGAGCGGCGCCGCGCGGAATCCGAATCCGAACGCCACCGCGCCCGCCGACAGGAACCTGCGAGAGAGGTCAGCTCCCGCCGTCAGAGAACTGCTAGAGCGGTCCAACCGCCTGGGTTCCGATCCGCGCAACACGAACTACGCAGGCGGCAACACTTCCGCCAAGGGCACCGCGCTCGACCCGGTGACCGGCGCGGACGTCGACCTACTGTGGGTGAAGGGCTCCGGCGGCGATCTGGGCACGCTCACCGAAACCGGACTCGCGGTACTCCAACTCGACCGGGTACGCGCCCTCACCGCCGTTTACCCAGGCGCCGAGCGCGAGGACGAGATGGTCTCAGCCTTCGACTACTGCCTGCACGGCAAGGGCGGCGCGGCCCCGTCGATCGACACCGCCATGCACGCACTCGTCGACGCCGCGCACGTGGACCATCTGCACCCTGACTCCGGCATCGCGCTCGCGACCGCCGCCGACGGCGAGTCGCTGACCAAGCAGTGCTTCGGCGAGACGGTCGTGTGGGTGCCCTGGCGGCGTCCCGGTTTCCAGCTCGGCCTGGACATCGCGGCGGTCAGGCGGGAGAACCCGCAGGCGATCGGCTGCGTCCTCGGCGGCCACGGCATCACCGCCTGGGGTGAGACCAGCGAGCAGTGCGAGGCCAACTCGACGCACATCATCCGGACCGCGCAAGACTTCCTGACCGCGCGCGGTAAAAGCGAGCCCTTCGGACCAGTCCTCGACGGCTACGAGGCGCTGCCCGAGGCGGAGCGCCGTGCCCTCGCCGCGGCGCTCGCCCCGATCATCAGGGGCCTGGCTTCGAGCGACCACCGGCAGGTCGGCCACTACACCGACGGCGCAGCGGTACTGGACTTCCTAGCGCGCGCCGAGCACCCGCGCCTGGCCGCGCTGGGCACCTCGTGCCCGGACCACTTCCTGCGCACCAAGGTCCGCCCGCTCGTGCTCGACCTGCCCGCCACCGCCCCCTTCGAGCAGGCCGTAGCGCGACTCAGAGAACTGCACGCCGCCTACCGGGAGGACTACGCCGCCTACTACGCCCGGCACGCCACGCCGGACAGCCCGCCGATGCGCGGCGCGGATCCGGCGATCGTGCTGGTGCCCGGCGTCGGGATGTTCTCCTTCGGTAAGGACAAGCAGACCGCGCGCGTGGCCGGCGAGTTCTACGTCAACGCGATCAACGTGATGCGCGGCGCCGAGGCGGTCTCCCGCTACCACCCGATTCCCGAATCGGAGAAGTTCCGGATCGAGTACTGGGCGCTGGAAGAAGCCAAACTCGCCCGGCTTCCGAAACCCAAAGCGCTGGCCGGCCGCGTCGCGCTGGTCACCGGCGCCGGCTCGGGCATCGGCCGGGCCATCGCGCACCGGCTCGCCGCCGAGGGCGCCTGCGTGGTCGTCGCGGACCTGAACGCCGAGAGCGCGGCCGCGGTCGCGCAACGAACTCGGCGGAGGCGACACGTCGATATCCGCAGTCGCGGACATCACCAACGAGCAACAGATCGCCGCCCTCTTCCACTCCACAGCCCTAGCCTTCGGCGGCGTGGACCTCGTGGTCAACAACGCCGGGCTCTCGATCTCGAAGCCGCTACTGGAGACCACGATCGAAGACTGGGAAGTGCAGCACGCCGTCATGGCGCGCGGCTCGTTCCTGGTCTCCCGCGAGGCCGCGCGGCTGATGATCGACCAGGGGCTCGGCGGGGACATCGTGTACATCGCGTCCAAAAACGCTGTGTTCGCCGGGCCGAACAACATCGCCTACTCCGCCGCCAAGGCCGACCAGGCCCACCAAGTCAGGCTCCTGGCGGCCGAACTCGGCGAGCACGGCATCCGCGTGAACGGCGTCAACCCGGACGGCGTCGTGCGCGGCTCCGGGATCTTCGCCGGCGGCTGGGGAGCGAAGCGCGCCGCCGTCTACGGCGTGCCGGAGGAGAAGCTGGGCGAGTTC
>CAVQPP010000034.1:0-4303 GCA_963714445.1 uncultured Actinomycetota bacterium | reverse complement strand
GGTTCTGTCGTCTACTGGTTCGGCGTGTTGCTAGAAGCTCTAACCTAAGGCGCTCAGGATGGTAAATCGCAAATAGCCAAGACGAGTTGCGCGGCGTCGAAGACCGGCGCGAAGGAGCGGCGATGGATCGGTGAAGGTCCGAGCGTGCGGAGCGCCGCGAAATGCTCGGGTGTGCAGTAGCCCTTATGTTGCGCGAAGCCGTAGCCGGGAAACCGCGTATCGTACTCACACATCATCCGGTCGCGCGTCACCTTGGCCAAAATCGTAAGGCAGCCGCGATGCAGAAGCTCTTGCGGTCGCCGCCCACGATCGGAGTCTGCGGATGCTCGAGGCGCGCGATACCGCGTCCGTCGACCAGCACGTGGCCCGGGGCGCGGCCCAAGGCGGCCAGTGCGCGCAAGCTCGCCTCGCGCGTCGCCCAGTAAATGTTAAGCCGATCGATCTCGAGCGGATCGGCGACACCGACCGCCCATGCGAGCGCGCCCCCGACGATTCGATCGTAAAGCTCCTCGCGACGTTCGGTAAAAGTCGAGTTGTTTGCGGAATCGTGAACGCACTCGGCGCCGCCGAGCGAGCCGACGTAACCGCCGCACTGTCCCAAGGCGATGACGGTGACGGCCTCGGATCTACCGTCCCCGCGTCCGCCCCGTCGCTGAGCAGTTTGCTCTCCGCTGTGTCTGACGCCGCCTCGAGTCTCGCCGCCGCTTCTACCGGTGCGGACGCACTCGCGACCGCACCCGACGCAAGCCGTATCGTCAAAGCCGTCGAGACGGCCTACAACGAACTCGGCAAGCCATACGTCTGGGGCGCGGCCGGGCCCGGCGAATTCGACTGCTCCGGCCTCACTCAGCACGTCTGGGCCTCCGCAGGCGTCCAACTGCCCCGCACCTCGCAAGAACAGGCGACCGTCGGCCAGACCGTCCCCGTGTCGTCCATCCGTCCAGGCGACCTCGTCGTCTACTTCCCGGGCGCTACGCACATCGGGATCTACGTCGGCCACGGCCTGGTGATCCACGCGCCGCGACCAGGCTCCGTCGTGCAGTTCACCCCGCTCGACTCGATGCCGATCAACAAGGTCGTCCGGCCGGTGTCGTAGCCAGTGTCATCGCCGGTGCCGTAGCCGGTGTCAAGCCGGCGTCGTAGCCAGTGTCATAGCCGGTGCCGTAGCGGGCGTGCCGTAGCGTTGCGGCATGCCACGCACGCTGGTCGTCACGAACGACTACCCTCCGCGCCCCGGCGGCATTCAGGAGTTCGTTCAGTCGATGGTCGACGGCTTCGAGCCGTCGGACGTCGTCGTTTACGCTTCGACGTGGCATGGCCGGGCCGACGAGTGCAGGGCCTACGACGCCGCCCGGCCTTACCTGACGATCCGTGAGAACACGTCCGTTCTGGTGCCCGAGCCGCGCCGTGCGCGCCGTGCGTGCGAGATCGCGCGGGCCGAGGGCTGCGAGACCGTCTGGTTCGGTGCCGCGGCGCCGCTCGGGCTGATGGCGCCGGCGTTGCGGCGTGTCGGCGTTCACCGGCTCGTTGCAACGACGCACGGGCACGAGACCGGTTGGGCGCAACTGCCCGGCGCCCGAAACCTGCTGCGCCGAATCGGCGACGGCGTGGACGTCGTGACGTACCTAAGCGAGTACCAGCGCACACGGATCGGCGCTGTGCTTAGTCCGGCAGCCGCCGAGCGGATGGTGCAACTGTCGCCAGGCGTGGATACGGAGCGCTTTCGGCCTGAACTGCGCGCGTCGGCGGAGGTAGCCGAGATCCGGAAGCGTTACGGGCTGACGGACCGTCCGGTCGCTGTCTGTATTTCGCGTCTCGTCGCGCGCAAGGGGCAGGACACGCTCATCCGCGCGTGGCCTGCGGTCAAGCGTGCGGTACCTGATGCGGCGTTGCTTATCGCCAGCGGTGGTCCGTACCGCAAGGAACTCGAACGTCTCGTGCGCGAGAACGGCGTTGAGCAGGACGTCGTGTTCACCGGTCAGGTGCCGTGGACTGACCTGCCGCTGTACTTCGCGGCCGGGGACGTGTTCGCGATGCCTTGCCGGACAAGGCGCGCCGGGCTGGACGTGGAGGGACTCGGGATCGTCTATCTGGAGGCGTCGGCGACGGGGCTGCCGGTCGTCGGCGGAGACTCGGGCGGCGCGCCCGACGCTGTGCAGCACGGCGAGACCGGCTATGTGGTGCCGGGGCGGTCGGTGGACGAGACGGCGCGGCGCGTGGCGGAACTGCTCGCCGATCCGCAGCTTGGCGCGAAACTCGGCGCGGCGGGACGGGAGTGGGTCGAAGAGCGTTGGCGCTGGTCGACTATTCGTGAGCGGTTCAGGGCGCTGGTGAATGGTGCTGCTGACGTCTGAGTGAGACTCGCGGACGAAACAGCGTGCGGCCCGGGATCTCCGGACCGCACGCGGTAAATCGGCTTAGCTGCTTGAGTTGAGCTCGCGCCTAGTGCGCGTACAGCTTCTCGATGTCCTCGGCGAACTGCTCCGCGATCACGTTCCGCTTGATCTTCATCGACGGCGTGATCTGCCCGGCTTCGATCGTCCACTCAATCGGGAGCACGGAGAACTTGCGGATCGACTCCGCCTTCGACACTGCCTCGTTCGCGTGCGCAATCGCGGTCTCGATCTCCTGAAGCACTGCCGGGTCACCGGACAGCTGCGCAAGCGACGTGTCCTTGTCCCGGCCGTTGTGCTCGAGCCAGGTCGGCAGGGCCTCGGAGTCGAGGGTGATCAGCGCCGCGATGAACGGCTGCTTGTCGCCGACGACCATCGTCTGGTTGATCAGCGGGTGCGCGTTGAGCCGGTCCTCGAGCACCGCCGGGGCCACGTTCTTGCCGCCGGCCGTGACCAGGATCTCCTTCTTGCGTCCGGTGATCGACAGGTAGCCCTCGTCGTCCAGGCGGCCTAGGTCGCCGGTCTTGAGGTAGCCGTCCGCGGTGAACGCCTCGGCCGTCGCCGTGTCGTTGTTCCAGTAGCCCTTGAACACGACTGGGCTCTTTACCTCGATCTCGCCGTCGTCCGCGATGCGGATCGTGACGCCGGGCAGCGGCGGGCCGACTGTCCCGGCTTTTGCGGCTGGGTACGGGTTGACCGCGACCGCGGGGGACGTCTCGGTCATTCCGTAGCCCTCGCACACGAACAGGCCGACGCCACGGAAGAAGTGCGTCAGCCGGGCGCCGAGCGGCGCGCCGCCGGAGATCGCGGCCTTCGCGTTGCCGCCGAGGGCGCCGCGCAGCTTGCCGTAGACGAGCCGGTCGAACAGGCCGTGCTTCAGCTTCAGCCCGACCGGGATCTTGCCCGCCTCCTGCGCCTGCGAATAGGCGATGGCGACGTCCGCGGCCGCGTCGAAGATCTTGCCCTTGCCTTCCGCATGCGCCCTCTGGCTGGCCGAGTTGTAGACCTTCTCGAAGACCCGGGGCACCGACAAAATGAATGTCGGCTTGTACGAACTAAGCTCCGCCACCACGTTCTTCACGTCCGAGCAGTGCCCGAGCTTGGCGCGTGCGTAAATCGAGCCGAGGTGGATGATCCGGGCGAAGACGTGGGCCATCGGCAGGAACAACAGCGTCGAGGCTTCTTCGCCCTCGCCGCGGAAGACGTTCGTCAGGAACTCCACCGCGTTGCACGCCTCGAACATCATGTTGCCGTGCGTCAGCACGCAGCCCTTCGGGCGGCCGGTCGTGCCCGACGTGTAGATGATCGTGGCGATCGAGTCCGGGCCCAGCGCCGCCCGGCGCTCCTCCAGGACCGACGCGGGCAGGTCCGCGCCGGCCTCGGTGAGCAGGGCGACCGCGCCTGGATCTGCGGCCGGCTCGATCTGCCACACGTGCTTCAGGCCCGCGGCCTGGTCGCGCACCGACTCCGACGGTCGCGGTGTTCTCCGCGATCTCGGTGAACGCGGCCACCGCGCCCGAGTCGGACAGAATCCACGCGACCTGCTCGGCCGACGAGGTCTCGTAAATAGGCACCGGGATCGCGCCGGCCTCGAAGATCGCGAAGTCGAGCAGCGACCACTCGTACCGGGTGCGGGACATGATCGCGACGCGGTCGCCCGCGTTCACGCCTAGCGCCGCCAGCCCCCGGGCCACCGCGGTGACCTCTTCCAAGAACTGACGTGCCGTGACATCGTGCCAGACGCCATCGACCTTGCGGCCTAACACGGCCTGGTCGGGGGCCTCGGCGGCATTGCGGTGCACGAGGTCGGTGAGGTTCGCCTCAGCAGGCACCTCGTACAACGGTTCGACACTGAACTCGCGCACGCGCGGCTCCTCAAACACGGAGGATTGTGCCGGTCGCGATACTGA
>CAVQPP010000033.1:0-9476 GCA_963714445.1 uncultured Actinomycetota bacterium | reverse complement strand
GGGCCCGATGGGGCGAGCGGCGGCTGGTCGCGGCCGGCAGTGCGCTCGCCGGAGTCGGCCTGGCGCTCGCCGTGCTGGTCGGCGGCACCGGACCGGCGCTGCTCGGCTTCGCCTGCGTCGGGCTGGGCATCGCCGCTGTGACGCCGGCGATCTACGTGGCGGCGGCGGGCGCGGGTACTGACGTCTCGCGCTGGTCGCGGCGATGGGGACGGTCGGCTGCTCGCCGGACCGGGGATCATCGGCTTCATCGCCGGCTCCGCGAGCCTGTCGTGGGGCATGGGCGCCGTCGGCGTCGCAGCGATCGTCGTGTCGGTGTGCGCCCTGCGGATTCCCTGGCCGACCGCATCCCCTGCGGTGAAATCTGCTGTCGCGAACTGCGATGTCGCGAACGTCTCCGGCCAGCAGGCCCGAGAGATGCCGATATAGCAGGGGTTTCCTCGCGTAGTCGAACAATGTTGCGGCGGCTAGATTTCACGTCGTCAGCCCCGGTTCAGGGCGGGGCGGATCCCGACGCTGGGAGTTAAAACCGCATGCGAATATCACATACCCACCTATCTCTTCCCAACAAAGTCCTGCTCAGCGTGGCCACGGTCGCGACGCTGGCCGCCGTCGGAATGGCCGTAGCCGCCCCGGCCAACGCGACACCGGCAACGCAGGGCACGAACACCACTCAAGCAACCGCTGGCTCATCGACACACTACGGTGTCAAGCCGTTGCACAACGCCACGTCCGCCACCGCGCACTCGGCGAAGGCGAAAAGCGCCTTCACCTTGTCGCTGTCCAAGAATCTGGCGAACGGATCCGTCTCCCCGACGCCCAAGGTCTACCTGGTCTTCTGGGGCAAGCAGTGGACCACCTCGGACCCGGCCGGCGTCGCCAACGACATGCAAGGGATGTTCAAGGGCCTCTTCGGCTCGCAGGACACCTGGGGCACCATCCTCAGCCAGTATTGCGAGGGCCTGAAGGCCGGCACCACGACCTGCGGCACGGCAGGGACGCACGTGCAGCACCCGGCGTCCACGCCGCTGGCCGGGGTCTGGTTCGACTCGGCGGCGAATGAGCCCGCGAACCCCTCGCAGGCGAACCTCGCGTCCGAGGCGTCCAAGGCGGCATCGCACTTCGGCAACACGACGCAGGCCCCGAACGACAATGCGCAGTATGTGATCGCCTCGGCCACCGGCACCCACCCCGACGGCTTCCCGAACTCGGGCTTCTGCGCGTGGCACGACTTCACCAAGTCCAGCTTCGGGAACCTCGCCTACACCAACCTGCCCTACATCCCCGATGAGGGCGCGGGCGCGTGCACCACGTTCACCGACGGTCGCCTGCTGTCCGGCATCGAGTCGACCGAGACCCACGAATACGCGGAGACGGTCACGGACTTCTGGCCGGTCGACGGCTGGAACAACAACGCCAACGGCGAGATCGGCGACGAGTGCGTCAACCTCGACGCGTACGTCACCCTGACCACCGGCACGTACGACCTGCAGGGCTTGTGGTCCAACGCGGCCAACAAGTGCGTCACCAAGGGCTAGTCGATAGCTAGCCGATTGAGCGAACGACGCTGACCCCGACGCGCGTGCGCCGGGGTCAGAGCCTTTTGTAGTGGACGCTGTGTCTAGTGGACGACCTTGCTCACTACCCAGCGGTTGCTGCCGAGCCGGCGGGTGCGCTCGAACCCGAGGCTTTCGAACATCGAGAGGGTTCCGTTATAGAGGAACGGCTCAGCCTTCGACCGGCCGTCGGTCTCCTCCGGGTAGCTCTCGACTGTGCCGCCGCCGAGCCGTGCGATCTCGAGTAGCGCGCCCTCGAGGGCGGCGGTGGCGACTCCCTTGTGGCGGTATTCGTCCTCGATGAAGAAGCAGGTGATCCGCCAGTCCGGCAGGGCGACGGCGTCCTTGGCGTACTCGCGCCGGTGCTTGATGCGCGGTAGCTCCTCGATGGATCCGAACTGGCACCAGCCAACGCAGGTCTCGTCGTCGTAGACGAGGGCCGCGTGCGCTCGACCCTCTCGAACCCGCGTCTGCTTCTCGGTTCGATTGCTCTCTTCGGTCCTCGCTCGCCCCTCAGCGTGGAACGCCATGCACCAACAGCCGCCCACCGTTCTGGCGCTCGATCAGTCGCGCGAAGTCAGGCCACGTCGACGAATCGAGTGGTCTCACACACAAGTCCTGCATGATCTACCCCGTTGCCTATGGAACCACGACGCCCTTCGGCATCTACCTTCCCCATATCAAAAGACTACGGCACGCCACCGACTGAATGCGCACTGATTATCTGGTGACTAGTCAGATAGTCCGCAGCGGCCGGTGGCGTGCCGGGGGTGATCGGTGATCAGCGGTTAGTGATCTTGATTGATGATCAGTGCATCGCCCTGAAAGTGGCCAGGTGCGCGGCCTTCAGCGCCGCTGCGTTGGCCGGCGCGGTGGTGGATGGGCCCGCTGTCACAGCGTTCTGCTGCGTCGCGGCGAACGGGATGCCGAACGGCGTCCGGAAGCTGCCGGTGAACTCGTTGGTCTGCGGCGCGTTGATCGTCGTCGAGAAGAACGGCCGCACGTCGTCGATGCCGCTCGCCGTCAGTCCCTCGTAGTCGCCGAGGAAGTGCCCGCCGGCGCTCGGCGCGAGCAGCCAGTTGAAGTCGGGGGCGATCCGGCGCTCGACGGGCTGCCGGCTGCCGCGCGTGAAGGAGTCCAGCCAGGTCGACGTCGGCAGCGTCGTCGTGTTGCCGGGCTGCAGGTCACGCACGTCGTAGTACGTCAGACTGAGGGTTCCGGTCAGGTTGACCGCGACTGACGGGGTGTAAGACGGAGCCTGCGCGCCGTGGCTGATGCGGACGGGCGCCGACCAGGACTTTCCGCCGTTGGTGGAGTGGATCAGCTCGACCTGGTCGGTGTTGCCGCCGGTGAACAACGTGCCCTCAGCCGCGAGGTACAGCTCGCCGGTCACCGGGTCGATCGCGACGTTGGGCAGGCCGCTTCCCGTGCGCAGGAACTTGGCCGGGTCGGTCGGCGCGTTCGGGTCGACGTCCTGGATCGAGGTGTCGTGCAGACCGGTGCTGATCGGCGCGGACCACGTGCGGCCGCCGTCAGTCGACGTGACGAACGCGTAGTGACCGTCGAGCAGCGTGTTGCCGGTCGGATCGGTGAACGTGAGCTGGTCGAAGAAGTCGTACAAGCGGCCGGTGCGGTCGTCGGCGACGATGACGTTGCCGATCGTCTGCTGGTTCGGCGTGATCGTGGTGTTGACGATGACGCGCGGCGTGGACCAGGTGCGGCCGTGGTCGCGGGTGATCGAGATGTACGCGGGGCCGTCGAACTTGGTCGGGTTGCCGTTCGCGTCGAACGGCAGGTCGAGGCGGTCCCAGACCTGGTACGCGGTGCCCGGGTGCAGCGGGTCGGCGGTCACCGAGTTCTTGTCGTCGCCGATCGCCGGGTCGTCGTCCGCGATGACCGGCTGGGTGAACTTCCAGCTGCGGCCGCCGTCGAACGAGGTCGCCGCGCCGACGCCGTTGCGGTTCGTGGCGGCGTCGAACTCGAGGCCGCTGGCGTACGCGGCGCCGTCCGGGCCGAAGCTGACCCAGAGGTCGGAGACGCGATCGTAGCTCGTGCCGCCGGGGGCGCCGCAGGTCCCGAACGGGAGCAGGCCCTCGGCGAAGTGCACGCCGTCGTTCGACCACACCTCGCCGCCGGCGTGCGCGCCGCCGTTGGTCCACCGGTCCTGCTGGAAGACCCCGATCACCTGATGGGGATTCCACGGGTTGACCGAGACGTAGGGTTCGACCTCGGTGTTCGGGAAGTTCGTGCCGCTCTCGGCGCCCGCGGTGCACGCGGCGGTCGGATCACCAGAGGATGCTTGCACGAGGTCTGATCCGCTGTGCGCCCACGCGGTGCCGGACCCGATTGTCAGGGGCACGACGGCCAGGATCGCCGCCGCCGTACGCTTTCTGAAGCCCATGATCGCTCCCTTGTGTTGATGAGCCCTGATCGCCGCGCCGGACGGTAATCTGCGCACGACCATTGGCTACCATACTGAGGATCATGGTCCTGATCTATGGGGTAAAGCGCGTGGTTGCGTGACGTGAATCGACGCGCTACGGCGTCGCGATGTCGCGCAACCACGCGGTTGCGGTCACCTGCGGCTGTGTGGCCAAACGGTTGGCGGCTACGCGGCGATCGCGGGCAGCAGCGTCTCGGTGAACTCCCACAGCAGCGACGAGTCGTGCACGTGGAAGGCCGCGCCGTTCCAGAACGTGTTGCGGTGCCCCTGCAGGCCGGTGAGCCGGTGGTAGAAGCCGCCCGCGATGTCGGCGGCGCTCACGGTCAGCTGGCAGGGGGTGTGGCTGTTGAAGTCGACGAAGGTCGGCCGGGTGGCGGGTATCGTTCCGGCTGACTGGAGCCGGTTGATCGCGCCGACGATGGTCGCGCGCGCCTGCGCGTCGCTCACCGGCTGCGAGGTGCCGAGAAACGCGCTGAACAGACCGGGCAGGCCGCTGCCCGAGACCGCGTAGACCGATGGCAGCGGCGCCAGGTTGTACGGCGTGTCGGCGCCGACGTTCTCGATGATCGTGTCGTCCGGGACACCGGGCAGGCTCAGCAGCGAATCGTAGTAGTTCGCGTGCTGGAAGCGGCTGAACAGCGAGAGTTCTGTGCTGTCGGGGCCGAACGGCGCCATCGCGCTCGGCAGCGGCGGAATGGTGATCACTACCTTGCCGGCCTTGATCAGGACCGGGCCGTCCGGCGTGTCGGTCAGCAGCGTGACGCCGCCCGAGTCGCGCCCGGCCGAGATGACAGTGCTCTGCAGCAACGCGTCCTGGCCGAGGAAGGTGAGGATATTGTCGTAGAGGCGCTGGTTGTCCGTGTCCGGGGTGGACAGGAACGAGTTGGCGAAGATGTTCGAAACCACGCCGATGCCGAAGTACTTGAGGATGTACAGCGTCGGT
Source organism: uncultured Actinomycetota bacterium (assembly GCA_963714445.1). Classification (GTDB taxonomy): domain Bacteria; phylum Actinomycetota; class Actinomycetes; order Streptomycetales; family Catenulisporaceae; genus Actinocrinis. The sequence goes on along the minus strand of CAVQPP010000033.1, from coordinate 4,537 downwards.
ATGTTCAGCAGGCCGTTCCAGAAGCCCTGTCCGTATTCGTACACGAGCTGCACGATCGAGCCGAGGTTGTTCGCGGCGGCGAACTGGCCGAACGGCTGCAGCAGCTCGGCCGGCACCGGGTTCGGCAGGTCGAAGCCGGTGGCAAGGTACGGATACTGCTGCAGGATGCCGAAGTACTGCCCGAGCGCGACCGGCACCGGCGGCGTGTAGCCCGGGATGACACGGCCGGTGCGGAAGTCGGCGAACGCGCTCGGGAGGGCGCCGTTCTGGTCGACGGTCACCAGCGGTGTGTTGAAGCGGGCGAAGTAGTCGCGCACCAGCTGCAGGTCGTGGAACTCCATCACGCCGATGTCGGTCGTCCGGCCGGTCGCCGGGTCCCGGTAAGTGTCGACGTGCCCGCCGAGGCGTACGTCCCGCTCGACGACCACGACGCTCTTGCCCAGATCACGAAGCCGCACCGCGGTGTACGTGCCCGATGAACCTCCGCCGACGATCGCGACGTCGCGTTCGATGATCCGGCAGTTGGCGGCGTCCTCGGTCGCGGCTGACGCCGCGGCCGCGGGCCCGGCCGCTGTCAGCGCCGTCGCGGCCGCGGCGGTGCCGGCCATGGTCTTCAGTGCCTGTCGGCGGGTCGGCTGCATAGTGCCCTCTCGGATGATCCAGTGGACGGACACGTCGAATTAGATCCCTGCGACAAGATCATTGGCAATGGCGAACGCGAGGCAACTTCACGTTGTGACAAAAGTCCGCCAGGTGTCCGCCAGCCCAACAGTGCCGTTGCGGCCGAATCGCCTTAGCCGTACCGTGACGGCGCGTTAAGCGGGTCCGTGTTTCAGGCCATTGCCCTTACCCGCGACCGCGACGCCAGCAGCGGGAACAACGTCAGCAGCAGCAGGAAGCCCTCGACGATCAGGCTCACCACGCCGAGCGGCTCGTTCCAGTTGCCCTTGTCGTCCGAGTAGTCCGGCAGCCCCGGACCGCGCGACAGGATGTAGCCGACCAGCGGACCGGCCGCGACCCCGGCCGCCAGCAGCCACCCGGACGGCGACGTCGACTGCAGCAGCACCAGCGCGGCCAGGACCGAGGCGATCTCCAGCACGTAGTAGCCGGCGCCCACGTAGGTCGGGGTCTTACTCCCCGGGAAGCCGCCCTGATCCAGAACGTGAATGACGCCGACTCCCAGGCACAGCAAGGCTGCGGTGGCTCGCCGCGATGCGTCGATGATTGATTCACGGACGTTGGCGACGGCCTGTTCGCGCAGCTCGACCATGCGTGATCTCCTCAGCGTGTGAGAGCGTGGAAGCGGCGCTTCTGGCAAGGCGGGGCGCTCGCCGCTGGCAACATCACGCATCTCGCGCCCCAGAGGTTCACGACAGGAGACCGCCACGGCGGCGAACGCGAAGCGCGGTGCACACGCCCTCACGTCGAGGACCTGCACACCGCGCCTTGAGCGATGAATCAAGCGATCATTCAGCTATCAGCGGTTCATCAACACTTCGGCAAATCAGCAGGCTCCGTTGTCGTTCCAGGCGCCGGACGGCCCACCCGGCACCTCGTTGTAGTTCCACTGGTTCGCGGTCCAGTTGTGGCCGTTGTACGAGACCTTGGCGCCGGAGGAGTACGACTGCGACGAACTCCACGCCGGGTTGCAGCTTCCGCCGCCGCTACCGCCGGTGGACGACGCGCTCGGGGTCGGGCTGGCGCTGGTTGGGGGCGGGCCGGTGGGCGGGGTCGCGCCGGCGAACTGTGTGTCGTACTTGGTGAAGTCCCAGCTGTTCTGCGGCACGCTGGAGCAGGTGCCGGACAGGGTGCCGTTGTTGTCCGGCGGCGAACACTGCCGATCGCGGTTGACCGACCAGAAGGTGAACCGCGCGAGGTGGTTGCTCTCGGCGAAGTTCAGCACGCTCTGGAAGTCGGCCTGGTAGAAGTACTCGGCCGAGTCGGTGCGTCCGTTCATCCCGGAGAAGCCCTCATGCGCGTACGCGGTCGCCGAGCTCCAGCCGTAGTCGTTCATCAGGATCCCGTTGAACGCCTGCAGGGCGCTGATCTGACTGGACGCTCCGCTGAAGCCGCCGTCGAACGGCATGATCGAGAAGTTGTTAGGCGTGAAGCCGAGCGAGTGGGCTTCCTGCACGAGTAGGCCACCGAAGTAGCCGGTGCCCGCTGCGGTGCCCGCGGTCGTGATCGAGATGTAGAGCCCTGCGTTGTTGCGCTGCAGGATCTGCGCGGCGCCGAGCTCGTTGGCGATGGCAGCCGTGTTCTCGTATTCGGGCTCTTCCAGGTCCAGGTCGATCGCGTGCAGACCGTAGGCGTTGATCACGGTCTGCTCGGCCGCGGCGGTCGCCGAGGCGCTGCCGCAGACCTGGCCGAGCTTCGTGCCGTTGTAGCCGCCGAAGGACACTGACACGTCCCCGCCGGCCGAACGCAGCGAGCTGATCTGACTGCCGACCGCGTCGGAGCCGGAGACGGTCGAGCCGCCGCCATCCCACGCAGGCGCGCACGAGCTGTTGTTCTGCGCGAGCACGAACGCCAGCTCGAAGGCCTTCTGCCCGGTGGCGGCCATGACCGTGTTCAGGTTCGGCGGGTTGTTGTCCAGCGGCATGTCGTACGGCGCGGAGGCGTACCAGTTGCTGGTCAGCGCCGCAGTAGCGGCTTGGGCGTTGCTGGTCACGACGACGGCCAGCGCGCCTGCGCCGACCATCGCGCTAGCGGCGGCCGCCGCAAGGACGGCGCGGTAGCGGGAATTGCGCATACGCGAGAGCTCCCTTCGTTCTGGGCGGGTCAGAAACGGGAGAGACAGCGCGCGCCGGACGCCGCATCTGATTCGGAAAATGGACTAGACCAGTGACGGTGTCAAGAGGGTTCTGCTAAAAGGACTCTTCGGCATCCTCGCTGCGCAAGCAGCGATCTAGCGATCTAGTTAGCCCAGACACCCGCGAGGCTCGGGAACTCGGGGAGGCCATCGGGCGCTGGCTTGTCCAACCAGTCCGCCGGCGTATCGAAGCCAACCGTCGCGATCCCAATCTGGATCAGCCCTGACCGATCGAGCCCGAACGCCCCGCCAAGCTCGAACATGTACACCAGCGGCGCGAACGGATCCCGTTCCGGCTCCGGAGCGACCCCAGCGTCATACAGCGCGGCGAAGTGCAAGGCGGACAGGCAGCTGTTGCGCACCGCCGTCGCCGGGTACTGCGGAACCTTCCCGTCCACTTCCGTGAGCACGTCTTCCGGTGCACGCACGGCCGGATCGATGCGCGCGGCCACGTCGAAGAACGGCCACGGCGCGTCCGCGTCGGCATAGGGCGCGGCGCGGCGCAGGAACTCCCGGAACAACGCGATCCGCGCCTTGGTCTGCGCACGTGTCTCGTCGACGCCGAAGTTCCAGTCCACCGCGAGCAGCCGATCGCGCAGTGAGACGACGGTACTCATTGGGACCGTACTCATCGCTCTATATTCCCATTCTTTCGCGGATCTCGGCGATCACGGCGTCGGTGTTGCCCAAGTCCCGGGCGATCGGCGTGGTCGGAGGCTCGCCGAAGCCCATGCTCTGCCAACCGCGCCACGGATCGTTCGGGTACGCGGCGTGCGGGGAGAGATCGTGGGCACCGTAGTGCTCCGCGCTCGGCCAGTTGATGCCGTCCTCCCACGCGCCAGGATCGGCTGAGCGATACGGCAGTCCTTGCGACATCAGGCTGCTCTCGACCGACTCGTGTTGCATCAGCGCCTGGAACTGCTCACGTTCCGGACCGGTTAGCGTGCCGGCATCCGCCTTCTCCCAGAGGTCGGAGATCGACTTGTCAGGCGTGAATCGCTGGGTGACCAGGTGGCCGTCCGGCGGCATCGGCAGCTCGTGCTCCTGCTCGAACAGGTGGCTCTTGACCCGGTTCAGCACGCCTTCGTCGATCCCGGTGTTCTGGGAGATCCGCTGCGCGTCGCCGTTGGCACCTCTGATCCGCTCATATGCTTGCGCAGCGTCGGCCGCATCCTTGGCCTCCTGCTCATCGGCGCTGAGAGATCGCGCTCCGGTGTAAGGAGACTGTTCGTGCGGCACGTCGCCCTTGGGATCGAGGATGTCCGCGATCTTCTGCCGTGCGGCGGACGAGCCCGCCACGTCCGCGCTGCCGCCGTTGAGCTTCGCCAGCTCGTTGCGCATGTTCGCGGCGGCCTGCTCGTCCGTCGCCAGCGTGCTGCCGAGGTTCGCCTCCTCGGTGTCCGCGGCCTGCGAGATCAGCTTGCGGCTGATCGTCTGCGCGGCGCCGTCGCATGCCTCGGAGAGATCCGCGCTCGCCTGCTCGGCCGCCTCGGCCATGAACCTGCTCGACATCAGAAGCTCAACCCCGCAAGCCCCTGACGCAGGGTGAGTCCGTGCCCGATCATCGTGTCCGCATGCGACCGCAGCGTGGTCAGGTGCAGGCGCACCGCCGCTTCGTCCACACCGAAGCTCTCGCCCACGCCGGAGGCCGACGGACTGCTGTTTCCCCAGTCCAGCCCCGACAGCAGCGCCTGGACCTTCGCCATGAACGGCTTGAGCGCGGCC
>CAVQPP010000032.1:0-5661 GCA_963714445.1 uncultured Actinomycetota bacterium | reverse complement strand
GCGGACCCAGGAAATATTATTCGGGCGGACTACATGACTGGGGGGATGGTAATCCCCATCGCCGCCAAGGTACGAATCAATTCGCGGCGAAGAAGGGCGACAGTAGCCAGCAAGAAAGTTTTTCGTTTCTCATCCGGCTCGCTCAAAATAGGATGGCGATGATAAAACGCGTTGAACATCTGCGCCAACTGAAAGGCATGCTTCGCCAGATATGCCGGCTCGGTCAGCGAATGGGAACGCATCTTCAAAAATCCGATGACCACCATGGCGGCGATTGACCGTCTGGTTCATCATTCGGTGATCCTGGATATGATGAGTGTGGAACTTTATCCGCGCTGAAGCCGCCTCTCAGCAGCACCTGCCTTCCGATCGTCCAAAGAAGTCCTCTCTGAAGCACATCACCCGTGCTGAGGCTACGACCTCTCTGCGAGCTTCCTGGGCGCTTCTTCGACGACCCCCTCTCAAGGAGCTCATGGACCAACCAGTGAACCTGTCCGAACGTCTGTTCTTCTTGCTGAGGACCACGCTGAAAGCTCACATCTTGAGGCTCCAAATCGGCACGTTTAATTGACGCCGATGGTACTGTTTAATTGACTTTCATCACATCGCCCAGCAAGCGCGAGCCTGCCAACGACCACGAAGCAGGAGATGATAAAGGCACTCGCGTTCTCCTTTATGGCGGTGCATGGAGGCGGTCAACATCCTCATCAGCGAAGGAACGGTGTGTACGGTTCCTGCGGCTGCGTTGATGGTCATCGAACCCGTGACGTATGCACTGAAGGCTTGGAGTGTGAGGGCTCCGTAGCCGTCTGCGGGGGTGTTGAGGTAGAGGGTGTATGTTCCGGTTCTGGTGAGTCCGATGGGTGGTTCGAGGTTTGTGGAGCCATAGAGGGCGGCGCCGGTGATGGGGAGTGGGATGGGGCCGTTGGGTCCGGTGAGTGAGGGTGTCGCGCCGAATGCGGATTGCGTGTTGGCGCCGTGGGTGAGGTTGAAGTAGACGGCTTGGCCGGCGGTGGCGGTGAAGCTGACGGCAACACGCTGACCTGATGCTGTCGAGGGGATGGTCAGTGTTAGGGCGGCGCCGTCCACGGTCATCGAACCTGTGACGTAGTTGCTCAATGCCTGTATATGAAACGTGCCGCTGCCGGACTGCGGCACCAGATACAGCGTGTAGGTTCCGGCGGTCGCCATCCCAATCGTCGGTTCTAGATTCGACGAGTCGTATAGGAAGCCGTCAGGCGCGGGAGCGGCACGGGACGATTCGGGCCGACCAGCGAGATCGAGGCCGAATTCAGGGTGGAGTCGCCGTGGGTCAGGTTGAAGTAAACCCCCTGGCCGGCGGCGGCCGTGAAGCTCATCGCGACCCGCTCGCCGAGGAACCCGGCGGAATGGTCACTGGGACCGCGGCACCGTCCACTGAGACTGAGGCCGTAATGGTGCTGAAGGATGTGGGGGTCCCACTTGTGCCGATCACCCAAAGCTCGACCGTTCGCTGTCGAACGCGTAGGGAGTGAAGATGAGCGTGTACTGCCCTGTCACCTGGCCCGTCACGGGCGCGATCAGCACCTGAGGGCAGGTTCCGGGATCCGCGTCCCCGGGGCAGGGAATCAGCGGGAGGGCGACGCCGGTGGCAATCCGCACCCCATCAGGGTCGAGCAGGGTGAGATCCCCTCCGATGTCGAAGGTGATGCCGACCACGCTCAGGCTCGTTCCGGCGGTGGCGGAGAACGTGAGCTTCATGATCTTGCCGGGGGCCGAGGACGGGATGGTGAGGTCCACCGGTACGCCGTTGACAGACGTGCTCCCGGCCACATAGCTGCCCAGTATCTGGAAACTGATGGTTCCGGATGACCCGGCGTCGGGCGTGATGACGAGAGTGTAAGTACCCGTGGACGGCAGGGTCACCGGTGTGAGCCAGGTCGACGCCGTGATCGCTGGAATGGAGCCGCCGACCCCGGTCGCGATCTGCTGTCCCGTCGGATCCAGCAGTTGTGTCATGACGCCGAAGTCGCTGTTGACGCCGTTGACATAGACGGCCTGCCCCGCCGTGCCGGAGAAGGTCGCCTGCACCAGTCGCCCAGGTGTGGTGGACGGGATGGTGGCCGACACCGACGGACCGTCCGCAGTCGCAGTCACGTCGACCGCGTCAGCCATGACGTTGAAGCTGATGGTCCCTGTGCCGTCGGCGTCCGGGGTCAGGATGAGCGTGTAGGTACCGGTAGTCGGCAAGGTGGTCGGCGCGATCCAGTTGTCCGTCGAGGAAGTGCCGTAGGCGTTGTGGGTGGCGATCTGTTGTCCCGTCGGGTCCAGCAGTCGCATGGTGACGGTGTAGCTAGCCGTGGTGCCGTTGACGTACAGCAGCTGTCCCTGGGCTCCGGAGAAGGTCGCCTGGATCAGTTGTCCGGGTGTGGTGGACGGGATGGTGGCCGATACCGCTGCGCCGTTCACGGTGGGCGTCACCGTGATCGCGTTGGACAGCACCTGAAGGGTGACGGTGCCCGTGGCGTTGGCGTCCGGGTTCATGGTGAGGGTGTAGGTGCCGGTGGACGGCAGGATGATCGGCGCTATCCAGTTGTCCGCCGAGGAGAGGCCGACAGCGTTGTGGGTGGCGATCTGCTGTCCGGTGGGGTCGAGCAATTGCATGGTGATGGCGTAGTTGGCCGTGGTGCCGTTGACGTAGATCTGCTGTCCCTCAGTCCCGGAGAACATCACCTTTGTGCGCTGCCCGGGCCGGGTGGATGGGATGGTGACGGGCACTGCCGCGCCGCCTACTGTCGCTGAGGCGGTCGCGAAGGTCAACACTTGTAGGGAGACCGTTCCGCTGGACCCCGCGGCCGGGGTAATGTGGATTGAGTACGTTCCGGTGGTGGTCAGGGTGACCGGGCTGATCCATTTCTCCGCCTGGCCGCTGTAGCCGCTGGAGTGGGATCCGGTCGCCAACCGCGTGCCGTTGTTGTCGTAGAGGGCAATCGAGGCATTGAAAGACCCGGCGGTCCCATTTACGTACACTGTTTCACCGGCCGTGCCGCTGAACGTGTAGTCGAACCCTTCAGCGCTCGGGCTCACCGTGTGCGAAACGGCGGAACCGTTGACGGTGAGCGGCACCTGCGAATTCGGCGGCGGCGTGTAGAGCAGCAGATCGGGGGAGCCCGGCCCCGCGTTGCCGACGACCGGCCCGCCGTTCGTCGTCGGGCTCGTCGCGCTCGACACGAGCGCCGACTTGACTTGGGCTGGCGTCATCGAGGAGTTGCCCGCCAGGAGCAGCGCTGCGGCGCCAGCGACGAACGGTGTGGCCATCGACGTGCCGTGCATCACCGCACTCGCGGTGTCACTGGACGATCCGACCGAGTCGATGTTTTCGCCGGGCGCGAACAGCGTCACTGCTGAGCCGTAGTTCGAGAATGAGGCCCGGAAGTCGTGCTGCGTCGTCGCGCCGACTACGATCGGGCTCATCGTCGCGCCGCCGGTCCCTATGCTTCCGGGCAGGCCGTCGCTCGCGAGGGTGTTGTAGTTCCCTGCCGCGAGCACGACGGTGAAGCCCTTGGCCTGCAGGGCGTTGATATCATCGGCGACTCGCTGGTCGTGTGAGGTGTTTCCGATGCTCATGTTGATCACCGAGGGCGCCTTGGCGTTGTTGAGGATCCAACCCACTCCCTTGTTGATCGCGCCGACCTGATCGCTGCCCGGAACGCCTCCGTTGCACGGGAAGACCTTCACCGCGACGATCTTCGCTAGCTTGGCCACGCCGTACTTGCTGCCGGCGATGATTCCGGCGACGTGGGTGCCATGGCCGATGGTCGTGCAGTCGGGGGCGCTGCCCACGGTAGGGGGATTGGTGGTCTCGTCGATGCCATAAGACGCGCGGCCCCCGAAGTCCGCGTTGCTGATACGGATCCCGCTGTCTACGACGTACACCGTGACGCCGGCGCCTGCCGTCGCCGGGTAGAGATACTTGCCGTCCAGTGGCAGTTTCCGCTGGTCGATGCGGTCGAGTCCCCAGTCCGGTCCGTCCTGGACGGACTGGGGGTAGACGTGCTCGTCCTGGTCCACGTATGAGACCCGCGTGTCGCCCGCGATGGCTTGCGCTATCGCGTCGGTGCCGGTCATGCCGAACGAGTCGAGTGAGTCCTCGACATCAGTGACGGTCCCGCCATACTGGGTCGTCAGGCTTTGCGCCAGCGATGTGACCGTGGTCGACCCGGTGACTGCGGAAGACTGAACGGTCACGATGTACGTGTTCGGTATCGCGTCCAGGGCGCCGGAGTCCTGAATGACGCCGGTGGCTGCTGCCGCGCGCGGCAGCGGTACTGAGCACAGGCCCGCCACGAGGGCGAACAAGACGATGAAGGGAATGAGGATGCGTCCGACGTGCGGCATGAGTGCCTCCACCCGTGAGACGCCGGGCCCACGGCCCGGCTGGAGCCCCAAGATCTCGACGCGAGCTATATAAGATAGCTGCGGATCTGGGGCAACCAAGTGTATGTACCCTGGCCTACCGAGGCAAAGGGATAAATCGGGGCTCGCCCGCCCGACGTCTCGGCGTCAGGCCGGGTACACCAGATGGTCTTCCGACAGGTACTCGGTGTCGGGGTCATACCGCAGCGATTCGACCTGCGCGTCGGTAATCTCGGCGCTGAACGTGTTCAACGCGCGCTCGACGGACGAAGGATCGATCCCGTGCCTCGCGGCGACGTCAAGCGGCTGCGCCCCCGGACGGATCGAGACGATGTAGGCACCGGCGACGCGCTGCTCCGGATCGGCCCGAAGGAGCGGGGCCGGCTCCCGGCGCTGTGGCGGCGATGCCTCGTCAGCAGGGGGGAAGGGCTCAGCGAGCTTCCGCTGGACGTGTTCCGGGGGCCGGCCGGTGCGTTCGGCGATCTCCGCTGTGTCGCTACCCATGTGCCGTTGATGGACCAGCCCTGCGATATCGCCGCCGAACCAAGGGTCGTAGGCGTGCGGGTACTGCTCGCGCAGCGCGTCGTAGTCGTCGGGCGGTGGCTGGATGTCGATGCGGATCGTCCGGACCGAATGCAGCGGAACGGTCGAGGCGGGGACGCCCGGTCGGCGGATGAACAGAAACTCGCGGTTGAGAGTGACGTGCTCCGCCGGCAGGTACAGGGTGCTGACTCGCCGTCGGCCATCCGCGGCGGGATGCTGCTCGGTGTAGATCGTGACCGTGACCGTGGCGGGCAGATAGACCGTCGGGTCGCCGTCAGCGTTGTCTTGAGACGTACCCGTCGTCGCCATGCGTGTCAGGTTATCGCGGTTGCGCGAAGCAGCCGCGGTTCGTCACCGGCAGCCGACTCTCGCTCAGCCTCAGTGCCCGACCACCGACTGGATCTCCTGCACGAGCACCGGGCCTGAGTTCAACACGACCGGGCCGATTTGGTGCGTCCAACCGGGCTCGCCGGTTGCCGGATCGCCGGTCCACGTCACGTTCCACATGCTGCTCTCGGTGATGGTGTAGCCCGTCGCCGTGGACTTGAGGAAGGTGATCTGACAGGGCTTCATATTTCCCTGGCGGTCGAAATAGCACGTCACCGAGGACGGCGAGATCTCCCCCTGGTGCGAGGTGAAGGTGACGGACTCAGGCGTTGCCTCGACCGTGCTGGACAGTGGGGTGTTGGGCAGCGCCGCCGTGGCGTCGTACCTGCCGAAAAG
>CAVQPP010000031.1:0-8046 GCA_963714445.1 uncultured Actinomycetota bacterium | reverse complement strand
GGCGACGGCGTGCGGTGTGCCAGGGGCCATCGCTGGATTGTTCTCCACCGAGACGGGCTGTGTCCCGTTCGCGCCCACCGGCCCGACAGCGTACTGACTCAGCCTGGTGTCCAGCACGCGGGTCGGCGCGATGGGCACGAAGGCCATACCCGAGCCGGACGTGAAGTAGCCGCTCATGTCGACGATCAGATCAACGCTGCCCGCGCTGGTGTTGGTGAAGTCCACGTAGCCGTCCGCGCCGACCTTCACGATCGCCTCGTTCTGCGTGATCCGCCTCGCCGAGAAGTTCACATTCGAGGCCGTCGGCATAGGCTGGCCCTCCGGATAAGCGGTGATGTAGCCGCCTGCCTGGGCGTCTGCAACAGTCACATTGAGCGCAGCAGCGGAGACGTAGCTCCCGTATGACCCGAAATACAACCGGGCTGTGCCACCTGCCGGGATCGTCGACTTGTTCGTCCGCGTGTCCAGGACCCGGATCGGCGCGGGGGTGTTGTTGTAGCCGCTCGTCCCACCGAGGCTGTAATAGCCCTCGACGTCCGCGACCAGATGCGTGGTGCCCGCGCTGACGTTCGCCAAATCGACATAGCCGTCCGCGCCGACCTTCACGATGACCGTGTTGGGGATGGTTTGGGCCGCCGAGAAGTTCAGGTTCGACGTGCCCGGACGCGCCCCGCCGTCCGGATAAGCCGTGACATAGCCGCCGGCGCTCGGACTGGTCACCGTCACATTGAGCACCACCGCGGTCGCACCGGAAGCGGGGACACCGCCGGCTCCAGCGACTTTGAGCTTGACGACGCCGTTCGCCGGCACCTTCGCCGCCGATCCCACCCTGTCCCCCTGCCGGGTGTCCAGGATCCGGCTCGGCGTCAGCGGCGTGTAGTAGCCGCCCGCGGTGGTGAACGGCACGGATGTGGTCGCCGAGTTCCCGCCCGCATCGTAGGCGGTCAGCGTGATGACGTATGTGCCAGGTTTCTGATAATCATGATCGAATTCGGAGCAAGAGCTCACATTTGACATTGAACCGTCGCCGAAGTCCACGGCGTAGTTATCAATGGTCCAACCAGACGTGGCACTACACCCCGGGAGAACCGCAGTACTCCAGGCGGCGACCGGTGCCAGGCTCGGCACGACCGGCGCCGGGGCATCGATGAAGATCTGGCCGTCGGCTTCCTTGGCGATGCCGTCGCTGAACGTCACGGAAAGTCTCGGGATGTGGGTGCCCGTCGCCGCGTATTGGTGCGTCGTACCGCACGTACCGCCGACATATCCCGTCGCGGCGACCTTCGCGCTCGTCCCGTCGCCGAAATCGAAGTCACATGTCACCGCCGCGTCCCACGGGTCCTGCATGCTGCCCGTAAATGTCACCGATCCGCCGACCGGAGCCGTGGTGAGGTTGCCGGCGGGCCCTGACAGCGACAGACCGACCGTCGACGGCGTGGGTTGTGTTTCGAGCGCGCCGCGGTCGTAATACATCTGCGTACCGACGCCGGAATTCGGGACGATCGGATCATCGACGCGGACGCGCCCGAGCAGATCGGTGGGCAGCTCGCCCAGCGCGTCCGCGTTCGCCGAGTCGATCGCCGACGGCGAGGTACCTCCAAGTGCCGCCGTATTCGAGACGGCCAGCGAGTTGACGTCACGCGCGCCTTGCCCGGTGGCGCTGGTAAGGCGCGCAGCCGAAGCGTACGACGTCCCGGCCCAGGAGTAGTCCAAAGCGCCGACTCCGGCGGTCGTCGTGTCGATGACGTTGTAATTCGCGGTGCTGCCGGTCGCGGACGAGGCATCAACGACCAGTCCGCGCACGTCACTCGGCTGGACGGTGCACGTCTTGACCAGGTCCGCGCTTTGAATCAGGCTCACCACGTTGTTTTCGATCGCCGCCGTCGATCCTCCGGTGACCTGAATGCCGACGCCGCAGGAGTAGCGCGTCGTGTTGCTGGTGACCGCCGCATTCGACACGCCGTCGACCGCGATCGCCGCTGCCCCGTTGCTGCGTGCCAGATTGTTGGTCGTGATCTGGTCGCCTGTGCCGCCACCGTCGACCACGACGAGCCCGCCCGGGCCGGTCGACACGCCCTCGTCACGGCTGATCGTCACGTACGAGGAACCGCCGGTCACACGCAGTGCAGGTTGCGTAGTCGACGTGGACCAGAACGGAACTACTGTCGACGACGATGTGATTCGAACCGGTGACCAGCAACGTCGAACCGGTACCACCGACCGCGAAGAACCCGGACAGGTTGACGTACGAGGCGCCCGAAACCGTGATGGCTGGCAAGGAGCCGGTTGCCTGGACCACAGTCATCGTCTGGAACGGCGCGGGGTCCGCCGTGCGGATGGTGATCGGTGCGGCAGCCGTCCCCGCCGCGGAGACGGTGAACGGCGCGAGCGTACCGGAAGTCTGGACCGTGTCACCGGGCTGCACAATGGCAAGCGCGGCTTGCACAGTACAAAACGGCGTCAAGGGCGACGAGCCCGCCCCAACGGCGGTATCCGAGCAGTGCGAAGAGCTATCGACATAGATAGTCGACCCACTCGCTGCACGGGCAGCGGGCAACGCGATAAGCGACGCAGAAACGACCAGTCCGACTGCCGACACCGCTGCACGACGCGAACGCATCGCGCCCCCCGTCCCCTCGACGACAAGCTCTCCCAGCGCGAAATGATACAAGCCGCCGAATCAACCGGCGCACATTGAGCCGAAGCCACCCACTTTGGAAAGATCCCCGGATTCAGGCTCGAGGTCCGCGAGGCGGCTCGGCATCTGGACAGCCCGAGACGAACGTTTGATACACGATTCACGCCCGGCACTTTCGCGGCGACGATGCACGCCGATGCCGGGATCCGCGCCCTTCGCGAAGGCCACCAAGGCGGCTGCGTCCCAGGGCGCGCACTCCAAGGTGCTGCAGATGCGCCTCGGACACGCCAGCACCGCCGAGACCACGGGCACCTACGGGCACCTGTACCCCGACGCCGACCGGAGCACCAGAACCGCGATCGACACGGCGTTCCGTGTTGCCTCGAATGTTGCCGAAAATGTTGCCCACGGATTCCACCACGGCCGCCGGAGCGCGAGAAAACGCAGGTCACACGGCAGATGCTTGTGGGGCGCGTGGGACTCGAACCCACAACCTACGGTTAAAAGCACCGCATGGCCGCGATCCTGCCCGCCGGAACCGCGGTGCAGATCAGCGCGTAACGACCAGGCAGGCCCACAGGTGGGTACGGGCGACGGGCGCCCGTACCCACTACCACGGCACCCGCGACACGAGCGGTGCCGGGCGAAGCGCGCACCGCCGCGCCCACCTGCCACCACCGGGCCTGCCCGTCCGACACACAAGATCACCCACCGCCTCGCCTTCGAAGACGACGACGACACCGCCATCATCACCCTCGCCGCATAACGCGCACCCCACACCGGCACCATCAGGTTCCGGACACCCCGCGACGGCGGGCGTGTCCGAGACCCGCCGCTCGGCACGCCGATCCCACGCCACAGGCCCGTTGTAGAACGGTGATACACCGGTTCGCACCGTAGGGCACGCGGACCGTTACGCTGCCTCTAGGGGAAGCGGGCTGTGCCCGCTTCCCCCGGGGCGCGGCGTATGACGATGCCCGGCCTGGCCGTGTCCCCCCACGGCCCGCCGGATGCACGCCCGCCCCGCCCCGCCCCGCGCGGCAATCCCCCAGTGACCGCGCGGGGCCCCTACCCCCCACGCCGCTGACACATCCGGCCACCTTTGTCAGATCAATGATGCACAGCACCCCGGGGTTTCCCGGGTACCGGCTCGGAACCCGCGAAGCGAAGATTTACGTGTCGGCCGGGCCGAGGGGGACTCGGCCGGCCGCCGCTCATAGCCGCTGCGAGCACGGTGTCAGGCCGCGTGCCGCAGAGGCGAGCGATCGGCAATGTACGGACAAACGATGTGCGGCGGCAGGAGGCGGCGAGGATGGGAGTGCGCAGCGAGTGGGGTCTGATCGGCGCTTTAGCGGTGCTGGTCGGGCTGGTATCCGGGTGCTCGGGAGGGGCTGCGGCCGCTTCGCCTGCACGAACGCACGCCCCCACGGCCGTCGGCTCGCCGGTGGCCGCGCCGCCCTCCGCGTCGCCGGACGCGAAGGGCGGCGAACCGGCCGGCGTCATCTTCGCGGCGCTGCAGGATCAGGACTGGATCGTCGTGTCGGTCGACCCGGCGACCGGCCGAGCAGACCAGATCGCCGATTTCCTTCCGAACGCCGACGACGTCAAACTCGACCCGGACTACGCCAACCGCACCGGCGGCGGTCCGCTGGCCCAGCGCGCGCTGTTCTCCGCGGATCTGACCCGTGCGGTTGCTCTCAGAACCCTGTCCAACGGCGCTACCGACGTCGGGTGGGTGGATCGCAACGGGGACTTCACCGACGTGACCGCTGCGACGGCGACGGGCGCCGGCTTCAGCTCCACCACGAGCGACGACGCCCCGTCGTTCGGGCCCGACGGGGCGTTCTACTTCGCCCGGCGCGTGCCGGACGGCAGCGCCTACGCCACTAACCCGGCGATCTGGCGGCTCGACGGAACCGATCCCGCGTCGGCTCGCCCGGTCGCGACGCTGGACCAGGTGAACTACTACATCGACGCGCCGTCACGGGTGATGCCGTTGTGCGCGGACTGCGTCCCATTCCGCAGTCCCGCGGGGCAGAGCCGCGGGGCGTTTCGCGCCACCGACTTCATCGGCACGGGCTCCTACCTGTCCACCGATGACAACGGCTCGATGGTCTACCTTTCGCCGCTGCACGCCGAATCGGACACCACCCTCATGGACTGGGGCACCGGCGGCAGGCAGCTGATCCCGCAGACCAACCGGACGGTGTGGTCTCCCGTCGCCAGTGCGGACGGCACGCAGGTGGCTTTCCTGTCGAAGACCCAGTCCGACGCGAGCGACCCGCGCGTCCCGCCGCAGTTGTTCGTGGTGTCTGCGCAGGGCGGCGCGCCGCGGCAGATAACCGTGGGCCCCAATAGCGACGCTTTGGGCGGCAAGAGCCCTACGCTGCTGGCCTGGATGTAGCGAGTCGGTTCGGGGAGGGACGATGGATTACTGCGAGTGCGGCACGAAGGCCAGCGGACGTTGCGTGAGCTGCGCGAAGCCCACATGCGGGGCTCACGAAGGGAGGGTTCACGCGGCGAAGGCCGCGATGACCGACCGCCTCGGTCTGGCTACGCGCCCCGCGGTGCTGTGCGTCGACTGCGAGGCGCGGGAATTGGCGGATCTGCGCACCTCCACGCAAGAACGCGTGCATGCCGCCATCCGCGCGGCCTCGCCGACGCTGGCCAGGCTGCTGGCGCTCAGTTCACACCTCAAGGCCGGCGGGTCCAAACCCGGCCCCGAGACCGCGCACTGGCCGACCTTCGACGCGCTGAAGGAACCGGCCGGACTCGTCGAACCCAACGCCTACCGGGAGTTGCTCGCACTGATTCGCGCCGGACAGGTCGCGCTAAGAACCGGGCGGATGCGCGTGTACGTCGACGGCCGCGTCAAGCACCTGACAGGCATGCGGACGGACTCCCACGTTCTCGAGGGGGTCGACGCGCAGGTCCTGCAGGTTCACCTGACCTCCAGCGAGTGGCCTGTGACGGTCAAGGTCGCTGTGCGGGCGGATGGAAGCCTGCTCACAGCCCCCATGGAGGTCGTCGCCGATCGGTACCGCGTGCGCATCTCCTGCGGCCAGGCCCTCGACCCGTTCCACTTCTCAACGTACGGCGATTCGACTCTTTTCCCCATCAAACCCGGAGAGATGCGCCGGCGCCTGGCGCAACTAGAGGCCGAACTCCAGCACATCGCACAGGCCGCGCCGGGCACGAACGAGTTCGACGCCATGGTCCGCGAGCGTCAGCCCGAGGTGGACCCCCGGTTCGCCGAGCACCAGATGTTCCAGACGCTGTGGCGATCGATCGACGAGGAACGCACACCGATACCGAGCCTGTGATCGGGAAACCGAGCGCCGACCGGTGCATCGGGAACCCAGGTTGGCGCCCAGGCCTGTGTCCTCGGCGGCCTGCGCCACGACAGGGAAGGAAAGGAGTTGGCGTTGGGGCCTGATCTGCGCCCTTCCCGCCACCAAGCCGCCGCCCGCCGCGCGCCGGCAGGCGAACGCGCGAGCCGACTGGCCAGCATCAGCCGGGCCGACGCGGACACCAGCCGCCGGCGCTCGTTCGTCGCGCGTGCCGCGACCGGCGTGCCGGGACCGGCGGTTGCGAAACGGCCGGGCTGATGGTGCGCCCGCTGCCGGCGACGCCTGCCGGGGTGGAGGTGTGTGCGCTCGCGGTCTTCCTCGGCGTGCGCGCGGTGAACCTGCTGCAGTTGGCGGTCGCGTTGCCTGCGGCGCTGCGGCACACGACCTCGCCGGCCCTCTTCGTGCCGTCCTCGCCGGGTACACTGCCGAGTCCGCGATGTTGGCCGTCGTGACCGTGCGTGCCCAACGCTACGCGAGCCCCGTGTGGGGGTGCGCGGACACCGCGGTTGCCTCGGCGGTGCTGCTCTCGCAGCCCGCCTTCGTGGCACGCGCGGATGCCACGGGAAGCTGGACGGCGTGGGGATTCGCGCTCACCCTCGGCAGCGCGGCCGGCGCCGCGATCGTCTTTCGCCGCGGCGTGCACGTCGCGCTCGCCGTGGCGCTGCTGTCAGGGTGCTACCTCTCCTCGACGCTGCTGCTGGCCCCCGGGTCGCAGCGGGCCACCGTGGTCGGCAACTCTTTCGCGTACGCCGGATTCGCCGTGCTGACCCGGCTACTCGTGGGCTACCTGCGCCGGCTGGCCCGCGAGGCGGAAAGCGCACGCGACGCGGCGGCGGCAGCGGCAGGCGAGGCGGCGCGACTGCGGCACCTGCAAGCTCAACGCCTGCTGCTGCACGACAATATCGGGCTGCTGGGACTGCTCGCCCAACCCGACCTGCCGCCGGAACTCGCCGCGGCGCTGCGCGGACAGGCCAGGGACCTGGCCAACCGGGTCCGCGCCTTCCTCGACGACCTGGGAGGCGGTCCGGATCCGCGGCCGCCCGCCCTGACCGAAGGGCTCCGGCCACTGACCCACGCGGTATACGAAGCCGCGCGCAGCTTCGGGGACCTGCCGCTGGAGCTGAGCACGGACCTTGCCGAAGGCGTGCTTCTACCGCCGCCAGCCGCCGCCGCGCTCAGCGGGGCCGTGGCGACGCTGCTGGCGAACGTGCGGCTGCACGCGGACGCGCGACTGGTCGTCGTGCACTGCGACGCCCGGCAGGACGAACCCGAGAGCGGCGGCGACGCGCAGAGCAGCACAGAGCAGCGCGCAGGCGCTCGTCCGGGCCGGTGGGAGGTCACCGTACACGACGACGGCCGCGGCTTCGATCCAGCCGGCACACCACTCGGCTTCGGACTGCGCGAACAGGTCACCGCAGCGCTCGCCGCGCACGGTATCAGTACCCGCATTCAATCGGTGCCGGGCGACGGCACGAGCATCACACTGCGCGGACCCGGGGAGATGGAGCATTGACACGTCGAGCACGCGTCGCAGGGGTCGACGACGATACGATCATGCGCGACGGCCTCTCGCTGCTGCTCACGGCGCACGAGGTCGTGGCGACCTTCTCCTCGGTCACCGAGTTCCTACGGGCCGCGCCAAGGGTCGAGGTGGTCCTGCTCGATCTCCAGCTCACCGGCACCGGCCGTGTCTTCGACCCACAGGGTCAGGCAGCGGTTCGCGCCGTCGCCGACGCCGGATACCGGGTGCTCGTGTACACGAACGAGAGGCGCCGCGCCGTGCTGGCCGGATGCCTCGCCGCCGGGGCCCGCGGCATCGTGCACAAAGCGGAGCCGCTCGAAGCCCTCGCCGACGCCGTCACCAGGGTCGCCGAGGGCCATACCGTCATCACCCGCGCCCTGACCGGCCTGGCCGAACTCGCCGAACGACGCGGCCGCATCCCCTCCCTCTCCCCGCGCCAACGCGAAGTGCTCGCCGGGCGTGCTCGGGGAGAGTCATTCGCCGCGATCGCCGCACGGCTCTACATCACGCCGAAAACCGCGGAGGAACGCGGCGAT
>CAVQPP010000030.1:0-7408 GCA_963714445.1 uncultured Actinomycetota bacterium | reverse complement strand
GCAGACAGCATGACTTGTACGGCGTATAGTTGTCAAGCGAGATGACTCCCACGACTTCCAGCCAGGCCGAGGCGCAGCGCTCCCGGCTCAGCAAAGCCACCGTCGTCCAGCGGGCACTGGCCCTCGCCGACGCCGGTGGCCTCGACGCGCTCACCATCCGGCGGCTGGCCCAGGAACTCGGCGTCACCCCGATGGCGCTGTACTGGCACTTCCGCAGCAAGGAAGAACTGCTGGCCGGGCTGGGCGACCAGATCTGGACCGAGGTCAGCACCGACATCGACCCAGACGCACCGTGGCACGCACAGCTTCGCGCGATCATGGAATCCCTGGTCGCGGTGCTGCGCACGCACTCGAGCGCGTCCGAGCTGCTGGTCACCGGGGAGAAGAACAACAGCCCGGCGGCGCTGGCGGTCACCGAAGACGCGCTGGAGGTGCTGCACCGCGCCGGTTTCGACGCCAAGTACGCCAGCTCGGTGGCCCGCAACGGGCTGTGGACCGCGCTGACGCTGGCCATGAGCGAGCCGGGGCGATCGGCGGCGATGGCGGCGATGAGCGAGGCGGAGCGGGTCGAGCATCAGCGGCTGGCCATGATCCGGCTGGCGTCGCTGCCGCCGGGCCAGTACCCGTGGCTGGTTGAGGCGGCCGTCCCGATGACCGCCTGCGACGACCCGGACTTCCACTACCGGCTCGGCATCGACCTGTTCATCGAGGGCGTCCGCGCGATGGCCAGGCGGCAAGACGCTGCCGCTAGCGACTAGCCGCCCGGCGTCCCGGCCCTGGCCAGCTCGGCCAGGTGGTGCAGCGAGTTGCTGAGATGCTCAGGGCCGAACGGCGGGAAGTGGAGGTACTCCCGGATGGACTGCGGCACGGCCGACCAGTCGTAGGTGAGCGTGACCTCAGTCTCGGACGGGCCGAGCGTGGCCAGGTCGTAACGCCAGATCCAGCCGCCGAACTCCAGGTGACCGTCGTCCTTGCGGTACCCGGCCGCCAGCCGATGGCGCGCGGCGGGTCGAGCACCTGGACCTTGTTGGCCATCTGGTAGTTACCGTCTGGATGGTTGGGATGATACATGTCCATCCGGAAAATCTGCCCCACCTCGGTCAGCGGCGCCTGGTCGACAGCTTCCTGAACCCAGCCGGTGCCGTCGATCGCAGAATGGGTCGCCGGGTCGGCCAGCACCCCGAACACCCTCGCGGCGGGCACGGCGACAGTCAGGGTAGCGCTCACGTTCTCCTGGTCCACGGTGTGCACGCTCCTTGTCCTCTCATCTCGGGCCTCCCGCTGCCGCGGAAGGGGGGACGTTCCCAGCATGCAGACGACGTGGCGGGGCGCAACTCATCGGCCGGGCGGGCCCGGGCCACCGCCACCCTGATGCTCTCGGGTAAGCCCGCCGCCGACGGCTCGCCGGCCTGCCGGGCATTTGGTATATCCGCTGGTTAATTCGGGTATACCTGGTGTTTACCCGGCGGTAACACGCGGGTCCCACAGGATGGCTGGTCAGCGCCGGGGCCAGGAGGTGACCGATGGGCCAGGTGCGGCGGATGGGGGCATCCGGCGGGCGGGTTGGGCTGGTGCTGGGGGCGGGCGGCGTGGTCGGGGCGGCCTGGATGACGGGTGCGCTGCAGGCGGTTCAGGACCGGCTGCCGATGGCGATCAACGATGTCGATCTGATCGTGGGCACCAGCGCGGGCAGCGTGCTGGCGGCGGCGCTGCGCTGCGGGGTCAGCCTGGACGACATGATCGCGCTGCAGCGCGGTGACGAGGTCCGCTGGCTGCGCGAGGCGGGGGTGGACGACCTGGATGAGGGGCCGCTGCCGCCGCGGCCGCAGTGGCGGGCCGGGTCGCCCCGGCTGATCCTGCACACGCTGCGGGTCCCGCACCGGGTGCATCCGGGAGTCGGCGCCAGCGCGTGGCTGCCCCGCGGCCGGGCCCGGCACGAGACGCTGCACGCGATGGTGCAGGCGCTGCAGCAGCACGCGCCGCGGCCGGTGACCGGCTGGGTGGACACCCCGACCTGGATCGTGACGGTGGACTACGACTCGGGACGGCGGGTCATCTTCGGCCGGGACCGCGCCCCCGAGGCTGAACTGGCCGATGCCGTGGTCGCCTCGTGCTCGATCCCCGGCTGGTACGTGCCCCGGGACATCGGCGGGCGGCGATACGTGGACGGCGGCGTCCGGTCGCCCACCTCGCTGGCCGTGCTGGCCCGGGCCGGGGTGGCCGAGGTGTACGTGCTGGCTCCGATGGCCAGCCTGGTCACCGACCGTCCCGGCACCCGGCTGGAACGGCTGGAGCGGCGGCTGCGTGCACTGGTCACCCGGTCGCTGCTGCGCGAGGCCCAGGCGCTGCGGACCCAGGGCATCCGGGTCACCCTGCTCACCCCCGGGCCGGAGGACCTGGCCGCGATGGGGGTGAACCTGATGGATCTCACCCGCCGCGCGGCCGCCCTGGAAACCTCGCTGCGTACCTCGGCGGCGGCGTTCGCGGCCAGCCAGGCCCAGGTCGCCTAGCCAGGCGGCCGCAGTGCGGACACCGGCCGGGTCCAGCGGAACATCGCGCCATGGCCGGCGGGCATCCGCTGTGCGGAATCAGGGGCTGCCTTTCGCGGCATCGGACCTCGCCTGGATGAGCTGGTACTCATCCAGGCTGACACGCCGGGTGGCTTGCCGGAAGCCACGCACAGAACCGGGCCAGAGTGTCGGGTTCCGCCCGTCGGCGGCCAGGTACCAGCTGGTGCACCCGCCAGTGGTCCAGACCGAGGACGCCATCCGCCGGGCGATGCCCGCGGCCCAGCGCTGCTGGGCTTCCGGCCGGGTGTCGAGGGCGGCCGCGCCGGTCCGGTCCAGCACGGCCAGGTAATCCAGGATGTAGCTGAGCTGAGCCTCGATCATGTGGATCAGCGAATTGTGGCCGAGGCCGGTGTTCGGCCCGATGACCAGGCACAGGTTCGGGAAACCCGGCACGGTGGTGCCGCGCAGCGCGGACATCCCGGGCCGCCACGCTCGGCCGGGCGTCACCCCGGCGCTCCCGTAGATCCGGCTGGCCACCGGCATGTCGGTGACGTGGAACCCGGTGGCGAAGACGATCGCGTCCGCGTCCCGGGCGGCGCCTGCCGGACCTCGGTGCCGAAGTGCAGGTGGCCGGCGAGTTGATGGCGCTGCGAAAGATGGGTCAGGTAGGAGCGGATCTCGGGCTGCCGGGAGAAGCTGTGCGACCACCCGGGGTTGGGCGCGAACGAGAACGAGTACAGGTGCGACGGGATGTCGCAGGTGCAGCCGGGGTAGGTGTTGTCCCGCCAGGTGCCGCCGACGGCGGCGGCCCGCTCCAGGATGACGAAATCGGTCCGGCCCGCCTGGCGTAGCCGGATGCCCGCGCCCAGGCCGCTGAAGCCGGCCCCGATGACCGCGACCCGCACGTGCTCCGGCAGCGGGCGGTCACCTGTTCCCTTCGGCCCGGCCAGCCGGTCGCCGGTGCGCAGCGTCAGCAGCGGCCGCCCGCTGGGCACCTGGGCGTCCGGGTCGGGCCGGATGCCGGCCGTGCAGCACGCCGGTCAGCGCGGACCAGATGAGCTGGCTGACGTACTCGGTGACGTAGGCGCGGCTCATCGAGCGCCGTTCCAGCCACCATTCGGCGGTGGACCTGACCAGCCCGGTGATGCCGTAGCCCCACGGCTCGGCCGCCCCGGAGTCCAGGCCGAACGCGCGCAGGTAGTCGCCATAGATCGCGGTCAGCGTGGTGGCGATCGACTCACGCAGCCGGGTCACCGCGGTCGGCTCCCCGCCGCCCTCGGCGTTGCCCTGCCGCATGATCAGCCGGTACAGCTCGGGGTTCTCGTCCACGAACGCGAAGTAGGCGCCGACCCCGCCGCGGACCCGGGCCATGGCCGGGCCGTCGGCCAGGTGAGGCGGGATGCCCCGCTCCCTGATCATGAACAGGCCGTGCTCGGCCAGCGTGTTGACCAGCGCCGCCTTATCGGCGAAGTAGCGGTACAGCACTGGCTTGGTCACCCCGGCCTCGGCGGCCACGGCGTCCATCGGCAGATCCGGGCCATCGGTGCGGAGTACCCGGAGGCCGTCGCGCGACGAACTCGGCGCGGCGCCGTTTCCGGTGCGCGTCCCACCTGTCCTTCCGGCCGTCGCTCATCTCACCCTTAAGCTTGACACCACCGGCCACAAGCCTGCATGCTACCAAAAGTAACTGTTACCTCAAGTCATACCAAGATGGCCCGGGGGAGGGCTCCCGGTGTGCTGGAGGCGGGTGACTGTCAGGCAGCCATCCGCCAGCCAGGTTGCACTACCGCCACGGCGGTGCCCAGGGGGACTGGGCGCCGGCAACCGTGGCGGTGAGCGCGTGAGGGACCTGGTCTGGCCCGCCGGAGGGGAGGACAATTCCGGGGGCCGGTGCCCGCCGCCTGGGTACCCGCTTCGCCCAGTGGTGGAAGAACCGGATGCCCGGGAGAGGCCATCCGCTGATCGCGCCGCTGGGGAAGGAACAGCGCACCTTCCCCAGCGGCGCTTTGCCGTCTCTGTAGCCCGGCTCTGGGCAATGGCACCATAGCGAGGGGGTGATCTCACCAATGAGATATCGTGTGAGGTATGAATGTGCGCGCCGAGGCTGAGCCGGGGGAACCGGAGCAGCGGCCGCTGCCGATGCTGCCGGGGTTCCGCGAGATGGCGCTGCGCCGGATGGCGGGCGAGCGGCGGCGGCTGGTCGCCGAACTGGCCGCGCAGCGGCAGTCGGCCCGGCTGTCGCAGACCCAGGTGGCGGCCCGGATGGGCACCTCCCAGTCGGCGGTGGCCCGGATCGAGGCGGGCGACGCCGACGTGCGTGCGTCCACCCTGGAACGGTACGCGGCAGCGGTCGGCAGCCACCTGAGCTGGCGGCTGCAGGCGGGCATGCCGGACCAGCCAGCGGGCGGATCAGGAGGTAGCCGATGAGTGTTCCGCGAGCCGATTCGTACCCCGGCGGCCTGCCGCCGCGGCCGGGCCCGCCCGGCGCTCCGGTGAGCCAGGGCAGCCGCGGCGGCCAGGCTTGCCGGGCGGCCAGGCGAGCTGCCCGAGCCCGGCTGGCCCGCGCCGCACCGGGCGCCCGCCGCGCCGCCGGCCTGGCTGCCGCCGGCCCCGTCCCGCGGCTGGGCCGACCAGGGGGACTGGCCGGGCCGGATCTACCAGCGGCTGCTGGAGCAGCGCATCGTGCTGGCCTCCGGGCACCTGGACGGCGAGGCGGCCACCGTGCTGTGCGCCAGCTGCTCACCCTGGACGCCGAAGGGGACGGGCCGGTCCGGCTGGAACTGCAGGGCCTGGACGCCGAACTGCCCTGCCGCGCTGACCGTGATGGGCGTGCTCGACGTGCTCCGGGTGCCGGTGACCGGGTACGTGGCCGCCAGCTGGGCGGCCCGGCCATCGGCGTGCTGGCCGCCTGCACCCACCGGCTGGCCTACCCGAGTGCGGTGCTATCCCTGGCCGAACCCAGGCTGAACCTGGACGGCACCGCCACCGAAGTATCCGCGCAGCAGGAGCAGGTGGCGGCCATGCTGGACACGCTGTACATCCGGCTGGCCGGGGTGACCGGCCGCGAGGTGGACGAGATCCGCGGCGATGCCCGGCGCGGGCGCTTCCTCACCGTTGACGAGGCGGTCAGCTACGGCCTCATCGAGGCCCAGGCCACGGCGGAGGCCAGACGGTCGGCCGGGCCGCGCCGGTGACCGCGGCCGGCCGCACGGCGCAGCCGCGAGGCACGGCGCCGCCGCGACGGCCGCGTTCGTCCGGGCCAACACCACGCTGGGCCTGCCGCCGCTGCTCCCGGAGATCCGGATCTACCTGGCCCGGGACGCCATCGAGCTGTGGGAGCGGACCGAGCAGCAGGCGGCCGCACCGGATGCGGCCAAGCCGCAGCTGCCGCCGCCGTTCTGGGCGTTTCCCTGGGCGGGCGGGCAGGCGCTGGCCCGGTACCTGCTCGACCACCCCGGCCAGGTCCGCGGCCGGACCGTGCTGGATTTCGCGGCCTCGGCCTGGTCGCGATCGCGGCGGCGCGGGCCTGCGCCGCGGTGGTCCGCGCGGCAGAGACCGACCCGCTGGCCATCGCGGCCATCCAGCTCAACGCGTCGGTCAACCGGGTCCAGGTTGACGCGGCGCTGGGTGACCTGCTGACGGCCCGCCGCCCGCGGTGGACCTGGTGCTGGCGGGCGACGTGTTCTACGAGCGGGGCTTCGCCAGGCGGCTGCTGCCCTGGCTGGCCCGGGTGCGCGCGGCGGGCATCGAGGTGCTGGTCGGCGACCCGGGCCGGGCCTACCTGCCCCCGGACCTCGGCACCGAGGTCGCCGGGTACGAGGTCCCGGTACCGCGCGCACTGGAAGACGCCGACGTCAAGCACAGCACCGTCTGGCAGCTCCGCTGAGCATGGGCTGGGCTCAGCCCGGCCTGTCCCGGGCGGCGGCGACGACGGCCTGGCCCAGGGGCTGATCCCGCCGTCGTTGGGCGGCACCCGGGAGTGGGTCAGCACCCGGAAGCCGCGTGCTTCCAGCAGGCTGACGACCGTCCCGAGGAGCAGCAGGTTCTGGAACACGCCGCCGGACAGCGCGACCGTGCCCAGCCCGGACGACTCGCGCAGCAGCTGGCAGCCGGCCACGATCAGGTTGGCCATCCCGCGGTGGAACCGGGCGCTGATGACGTCCGGCGGCAGCCCGGCCAGCAGGTCCCCGGCCGCCGCGCGGACCAGGTCCGGGCCGGGCCGCGGTGAACGGGGAACCCGGGGTGATCCGGGCCGGGTAGCCGCGGTGCTCCAAGTCCGGCCGCGGCGAGCTGTTCCAGCTCGACCGCGGCCTGGCCCTCGTAGTTGATCGTGTCGCGCACGCCGAGCAGCGCGGCGACCGCGTCGAACAGCCGCCCGGCGCTGGAGGTGACCGGCGAGTTGACCCCGCGCCGGGCCATCGCCAGCACATCGGCCCAGGACGCGGAATTGCGCGCGGCCACGGCCAGGCCGTCCGGCAGCGCGCCGGGGAACGCCGCGTCCAGGTACACCGCGGCCATCCGCCACGGCTGCCGGATCGCCGCGGCCCCGCCGGGCATGGGCAGCCCAGCCAGCGAGCCGCTCCGTTCCGCCACGGCCAGGTCGGCGAGCAGGAACTCGCCACCCCAGATGGTGCCGTCCGGGCCGAACCCGGTGCCGTCGAAGGCCACCCCGATGACCGGTCCGGCCGCCTCGTTGTCGGCCAGGCAGGACGCGATGTGCGCGTGGTGGTGCTGCACCCCGACCAGCTCGGCGCCGGGCCGGTCGAGCGCGTACTTGGTGGACAGGTACTCCGGGTGCAGGTCGTGCGCGACCAGCTCCGGGGTGACGTCGAACAGCCGCTGGAAGTGCTCGATGCCCTCGGTGAACGAGCGCAGCGTCTCGTAGTTCTCCAGATCCC
>CAVQPP010000029.1:0-12815 GCA_963714445.1 uncultured Actinomycetota bacterium | reverse complement strand
ATACGTACCGACGGACCTCGAACGCGGGCACCAGGTCCAGGGTCAGCGTGGCCACCACGCCGAGCGCGCCCAGTCCCACCACGGCGCCGCGGAACCCGTCGCCGTCGGCGTCCCGGCGCAGCGTGCGCAGCTCACCGTCCGCGCTGACCAGCTGCATCCCGGACACCTGGGTGGCCAGGTTGCCGTCGCCGTCCCCGGAGCCGTGGGTGGCGGTGGCGCAGGCGCCGGCCACGGTCAGCTGCGGCAGCGAGGCCAGCGTGCGCAGCGCCCAGCCCGCCGCGGTCAGCCGCGGTGCCAGCTCCTGGTAGGTCATCCCGCCGGGCACCGTCACCGCGGCCCGGTCCGGGTCGATGCTGATCTCCGTGGAGGCCGTCCAGGGATATCTGCACGCCTGGCGTGTCGGCGATCCGGTTGAACGAATGGCCGGCGCCTCACTGCGCGCACCTGCCGGGTGCTCGCGGACCACGGCCTGCAGCCCGGCGAGGTCGGCGGGCCGGGCCAGCTCGCTGGCCCGGATACACGATGTTGCCTGCCCAGTTGGCCCGGTGCCCGGACAACGCTGTCCCCATGCGGGGGGAACGGCAGGCCACCGGACCCTATTCCGCTACCGTCGCGGTGTGGACGAACACCTGCCGCCGGCCGTTGTCAGCGCCGCGGATGAGCTGGTCGCCGACTTCCAGCGGAACTGGCGGCGCGCCCGCGGGTGGCGTACGGGATCGTGGCCGGCGGGACGCTGGTGCACACCGCCGGGTACGGCCAGCGCTGGCTGGGCGGCCCAGCCCCCGGACGCCGGGACCGTGTTCCGCATCGCGTCGATGACCAAGAGCTTCACCGCCGCCGGCAGTGCTCGCGCTGCGCGACGACGGCGCTCCTCCGGCTGGATGACCCGGTCGCCTACCTGGTCCCCGAGCTGCGCGGATGCGCCAAAGGTCAGCGCCGCATTCTGCCCGGACATCACGGTGCGGCACCTGCTGACCATGACCGCGGGCTTCCCGACCGACGACCCGTGGGGCGACCGGCAGCAGGGCCTGCCGCTTGGCCGACTTCGCCACCCTGCTGCACCGCGCGGCGTGCGCCAGGCGTGGGCGCCGGGCACCTGCTTCGAGTACTCCAACCTGGGTTACGCGCTGCTCGGCCGGGTGGTCGCCGCGGCCGCCGGGGCCGCTACCAGGAGTTCGTGGCCCGAGCCCGCTGCTCCGCCCGCTGGGCCTGGACCGGACCGGGTATGAGCTGGCCGGCCTTGAGCCCGACGGGCCCGCGGGTATCAGCGCGGTCCGACCGGCTGGGCCCAACTGGTACCGGACGGCGACGGCGCGTTCGCCCCGATGGGCGGGGTGTTCGAGCTCCGTGCGCGACCTGGCCGCCTGGGTCACGGGCTGGCGGCCGGCTTTCCCGGCCGGGGCCGAGGCCGACGGCGGGCCGCATCCGCTGCGCCGGGCCAGCCGGCGCGAGATGCAGCTGCCCCAGATCGCTCTCCCGCCCACCACGGCGCTGCCGCTGCCCGGCGGGCCCGGCCTGGGCAGCCAGCTCGGCTACGGTTTCGGGCTGTTCATCGAGGAACACCCGGCCTGGGGCCGGCTGGTGTTCCACGGCGGCGGCTACCCCGGCTTCGGCAGCCACATGCGCTGGCATCCGGCCTCCGGGCTGGCCGTGATCGTGCTGGCCAACAGCACCTACGCGGCGGCCCACCCGCTGGCCGGGAAGCTGCTGGACGCGCTGCTGCGCGCCGCCCCGCCGGCGCCCGCGGGCCAGCCGCGCTCCCGCGGCCCGGTGCCCGCGCCGGGCCCCCGTGGCCGGAGACCATCGCGGCCCGCCAGGCCGTGGACGAATTGCTCCGGTCCTGGGACGACGCGGCCGCGGACCGCCTGTTCACGCCGAACGTGGCCCAGGACGAGCCGTACGCCATCCGCCGGGAGAAGGCCGCGCTGACCTGGCAGCGGCTCGGCCGCCGGCCGGCGGCGCGGCCCGGCCCGCCGAGTCCGACTCCCCGGCCCACCTGCGCTGGTGGCTGCACTGGCGAGCGCGGCGACGCGGCGGTGGAGATCAAGCTCACCCCCGAGGACCCGCCCCGCGTCCAGGCCCTCTCGCTGGCCGTCCCTGCCGGCCTCGGATGGCCCGCTCTGGCAGCGCACCCAGGCACTCATTTCTTTGCTCAACGCCAGTGCCCCCGACTGGCCCGCCGACCTCCCGGTGGCTGAGCAGATCGACACCGCCGTGCTGGTTCGCCTGTGGACGGCCGCGGCCTGGGCGGGTCAGTGCCAGGCAGTGGCGCTCGAAAGTGGGGATGGCCGCACGTCGGTCACGGTCGAGCTGGCTGGGGAGCACGCCCGGGCTCGAGCCTGGCGGTGCAGCTGGACGGAGCGCAGCGGGTGCTGCGCCGGGTAGATATCGCGCTGCTCGGCTGAGCTTCAGCCCGCCCGGCCTGCTGGCCGTCCAGGAACCGGTCCACCAGGCCGCGGATCACGGTGGCCATCGAGAAGCCGTGCTCGGGCACCAGGCGCGCAGCCGCGCGTGCTGCTCGGCGGAGAACCGGACCGGCACCATCTGCTGGGCCCCGGCCCGGGCTGCGGAACAGGCCGCGCACCACCTCGGTCTCGGCCTCGGCGAACTCCTGCTGCCGGTCGGCCGGAGCGGCCCGGCTTCCCCGGTCCGGGGACTGCACGCGCGAGCGAGCCGACCAGCCCCGGCTGGAGCTGCACGCTGGTGCCGAGCAGCCAGGTGTACACTTTGTCCCGGTCGGCGGGCGGCAGCTCGGCCGAGCGCGTGCACCAGCAGCCCGGCCGCGTCCATCGAGGAGTAGGCCATGCCCGGCTCGGCGGCTTCTGGCGGCGCTGCGGGCTCGGTGGGCTCGGCTGGCTCTGCAGGCTCAGTGGGCTCGGTCATGGTCGGCTCCGTGCTTGAGCGATATCGCTTTCCGATATCACGATACCGCCGGGACGGGCCTGGTGTTGGCGGGCGCTGTGCTGGCGGGCGCTGTGTTAGCGGGCGCTGGGTTAGAGGGCGATCCCGAGGAGGGCGTCGACGGTGGCGCGGACCAGGCGGCGGGGCGCCGGGTCGGCGGTGCCGCCGGCGAGCACGGCGTCGGCCCAGGCATCCACCCTGCCAGCGCGCTGGGGGCGTCGAGGTCGTCGGCCAGCCGCTCGCGCACCGCGGCCAGCACGCTCTCGCCCGACCCGGGCACCGGGCAGTCGGCCGGGCGGCGGCGTACCGCGGCGCGCCAGCGGGCCAGTCGGGCGGTGGCCGCGGCCAGGCCCTCCGCCTTCCACTCCCAGTCCGGCCGGTAGTGGTGGGACAGCAGGCGAGCCGGATGGCCATCGGGTCGACTCCGTCGGCCCGCAGCCCGGAGACGAACACCAGGTTGCCGAGGGACTTGGACATCTTCTCGCCCTGTCCGCGACCATACCGGAGTGCGCATAGACCCGGGCGAACGGCCAGCGCCCCCGGGCGGCCACGGGCGGCGCTCACTCGTGATGCGGAAAGACGAGGTCGGTGCCGCCGCCTGGATGTCGACTCGGCACCGAGGTTTGGGCGGCGATGGCGGCACATTCCACGTGCCAGCCGGGGCGGCCGGGGCCGAACGGGCTCCGAGGCGGGCTCGCCGGGCCGGGCGGCGCGCCACACCACGGGTCGAGCGGGTCCCGCTTACCCTGCCGGGCCGGGTCGCCGCCGCGCTCGGCGAACAGGGCGACCATCGCTGCCGGGCGAGCCGGGACACTGCGCCGAACTCGGTGCAGGCCCGGGAGTAGTACTCGTCCCCGTCGACGCCGTACACGTTGCCGTCGGCCAGCCCTTCTCGATCGGCGCGATGATCAGCGGTCGCCTCGACCGCACCGATCTAGCCGGCGGGGGCAACACGCGGAGGGCGCTCATGTCGCCCCGGAACCGCTCGATCTCCGGCCGGCCAGCGCCCGCCAGTCCTCGCCATCCCGGTCCGCGCGCTCCAGCAGCGGATCGTCCACGTCGGTCACGTTCTGCACGTAGCTCACCGGCGGCCCGGCGTCCCGCCAGGCCCGGACGAGCAGGTCCCAGGCCAGGAACGTGGCGGCGTGCCCGATGTGGGTGGCGTCGTACGGGGTGATCCCGCAGGCATACAAGCTGGCGGCCGGGCCGGGCGCGGCCACGGTCAGCTGACCGGTCGCGGTGTTGCGGAGCCGGGTCTCAGGGCCCTGCCCCGGCAACTGGGGAACGCTCGCGGCGCGCCAGGAGTCCATGAGTCGCAGGTTATCGCTGTGCCCGCGCGTCCCAATCGCCCCCGCCCCGCCCCATCCCTCATGATCGTGGCGGATTAGGGCCGGATGCGGCCCTCAATCCCCCACGATCACGGAAGCCACCTCGAACGCGTGCGCCAGCCCGATCAGCCGGGGCTCGGTCCAGGCCGGGCCGACGAAGGACAGCCCGACCGGCAGCCCCTGCACCTGGCCGGCCGGCACGCTGACCGCCGGGTAGCCGGCCACCGCCGCCGGGCTGGAGGTGTGGAACACGTCATGATCGCCGAGCACGTGGTCGGTCAGCCAGGCCGGGTTGGCGGTGAGCGTGACGATCGCGTCCAGCCGGTGCGCGGCCACCGGGCCGTCCAGCGCCTCCCGGGCCCGCGCCCGCGCCTCGGCCCGGGCGGCCCGCGCGGCCGGGTCGGCCGGGTCCGCGCTGGCCGCCTCGGCCTGCTCGAACAGTTCCTGGCCGAAGTGCACCAGCACCTCGGCCGCGTTCCGCTGGTTGTACTCGATGAGCTCGGCCAGCGAGCCTGGCCGCGGGCCGGGCAGCCGGGGCAGGTACCGGTTGAGGTCGTGCTTGAACTCGTGCAGCAGCGCGGCGAGCTCGGGCCCCTCCAGGTCAGCCGCGCCGGGCAGCTCGACCGGGTCGAGCACTGTCGCGCCCTGCTGACGGAGCACGGCGACGGCCACGGCCAGCACGGCCAGCGTGGCCTGGCCGGCCGCCTGGCAGCCGTCCCGCCACACGCCGAGCCCGGCGCCGGCCAGCGCGCCGGGGTCCAGGAACGCGGTGTAGTCGGTGGGCTGGCCGGCGGCCAGTTCGGTGGCCGGGTCGCTGGTGTCGGCCGCCGCCAGCACGCTGAGCAGCGCGGCCGCGTCCGCGACGGTGCGGGCCATCGGGCCCGCGGTGTCCTGTTCCGCGGATATCGGCACGATGCCGTGCCGGCTGACCAGGCCGAGCGTGGGCTTGATGCCGACCACGCCGCAGGCGCTGGCCGGGCAGACGATGGAGCCGTCGGTCTCGGTGCCGACCGCGAGCGGCGCCAGGCCGGCCGCCACCGCCGCGGCCGAGCCGGAACTCGACCCGGACGGGTTGCGGTCCAGCGCGTGCGGGTTGCCGGTCTGCCCCCCCAGCGAGCTCCAGCCGCTGCTGGACTGGGTGGACCGGAAGTTGGCCCACTCGGACAGGTTGGCCTTGCCCAGGATCACCGCACCGGCCTGGCGCAGCCTGCTGACCAGGAAAGCGTCGCCGGTCTCGGCGCCGAGCAGGGCGGGCGAGCCGGCCGTGGCGGGCAGCCCGGTTACCGCGATGTTGTCCTTGATCAGCACCGGGATGCCGTGCAGCGGGCCGCTGTTCGGGTTGCGCTGCTGGTCCGCTCGCGGCCGCTTCGGCGGCGGCCTCCGGGCTGACCGTGATGACCGCGCGCAGCCGGGGGTTGAGCGCGGCGATCCGGTCCAGGCAGCGAGCGGTGAGCGCGGCGGAGGTCAGCGTGCCCGCGGCCATCGCCTGCCGGAGCCGCGCTACCGGCTCGGTGGGCTCGCCTGGCTTGGCGGACTCGCCTGACCCGGCGGGCTCGCCTGGCCCGGCGTCCTGCGGGCTGGCGGGGGCGGGCATGGTGGCAGGATAACGGGGTGCGGATACAGATGGGTGAGCTCGATACAGCGCCCGCGCTGGACCGGCCGGATCTGCTCGCGCCGGCCGTGGCCGCGGCGCTGGCCAGCCTGGACGGCCTGGCTGACCAGGTAAGTGTCGCGGAGATCGACCCGGCACTGGCGGACACGGCCGCGTTCTGCGACGATACGGCGTCGGCCTGGACGAGTCGGCCAACTGCGTGTCGTGACCGCCGAGCGGCGCGGCGGCAGACCACGTTCGCAGCCTGCCTCGTGCTCGCCACAACGCGCGCCGACATGAACGGCCTGGCCCGCCGCCACCTCGGACGCGCGCAAGATCTCCTTCGCGCCGATGGACGACGCCGTCGCGCTGACCGGCATGGAGTACGGCGGCATCACCCCGATCGGGCTGCCCGCCGGCTGGCCGGTTTTGGTCGACGGGGCGGTCGCCGGGACCGCGCAGGTGGTGATCGGCAGCGGGGTGCGCCGGTCCAAGCTGGTGCTGCCCGGTGCCGTGCTGGGTCAGCTGCCCGGTGCGGCCGTCATCCCCGGCCTGGCCAACCCGGTCTGACGGTCAGGGCAGCCAGGAGACGTGGCCGTGCAGGGCCGCGTAGCCGACGAACGCGCCGGTGTCGATGAGCGCGTGCGCGATGATCAGCGGGGTGACCCGGCCCCAGCGGCGGTACAGCACGCCGAAGATCACGCCCATCACGGCGTTCCCGATGAATCCGCCGAAGCCCTGGTAGAGATGGTAGGAGCCGCGGACCAGCGCGGCGACCAGGATCGCCTTGGTGGGGGTCCAGCCCAGCTGGTCCAGGCGGCGCAGCAGGTAGCCGATGACCAGGATCTCTTCCAGGATGCCGTTCTGTGTGGCGTCCAGGATCAGCACCGGGATCCGCCACCACACCGCGGGCAGGTTCTCCGGGACCACGTTCAGCGCGATGCCGAGCTTGTAGGCGGTCAGGTACAGGGCCAGCCCGGAGCCGCCGATCAGCGCGGCCAGCACGGCGCCCTTGGCCAGGTCCCGGCCGGGCTGGCTGGCATCCAGGCCCATCGCCGACGATGGCGTCTCGCCCTCCCGGGCCAGCAGGTAGAAGACCAGGGCCACCGGGACCAGCGTGGTCAGGATGCTGGCCAGCTGCAGGGTCAGGTCCAGCCAGGGCCGGCCCGGGGCCAGCGACCCGACCAGCAGGGCCTGCTGCTTGCCCAGGGCCCTGTTCGCGGTGAGCGAGCCGATCAGGTTGATGATGGCGAACAGCGCACTGGCGCCCAGCGACACCCCGAAGACGATGATGATCTCCCAGCCGATCAGCCGCCTGGTCAGCGGCCTGAGGCTGGATTCCTGCAGCTGGGTCACGTCAGGACTCTAGCCGCGCCATCGGCCCACCCGGCCCGCTCTGCACCCCTGTCCAGTCAATCCGCAGCAATCTCCCAGCCAGCGTCCAGCCAGACCTCGGTTGGCATCGAGCTAGCTTTCAGGGTTTGCGGATGATCGGCGGCGGGGAAAGCACTGACCGCCGTGTCGCGCAGGAACACGGCGGTCAGCGGGTTATGGGCTACGGGCTTCCGGCGGCTGATCGCGGCCCTGGGGTGGCCGCACAGGTCCGTTGTGGGCAGGTGACCTTGCTTAGACCAGCAGGTCGTCGAACTCGCCGAGCTTCACGCCCTCGATCAGCGCGGCGATCTCCGCCCGGGTATAGATAAGGACCGGGCCCTCCGGATTGCGCGAATTACGCACTGCGTACTCGCCCCCGTTAAGCCGGGCCACCTCGACGCACGTCCCCTGGGAGTTGCTGATGCTGCTCTTACGCCAGCAGGCATCAACCAAGTCGGTGGCTGGCATTCCGTTATATGTGTTCATCTATCCGACTTCCTTAAGCATCCCGCTCAGGATTTCCGTGGTGTGTTCCGGCGACTCGCTCTCGACGCTGAGGCGTTCCATCACCTCGGTGTAGCGTTCCACGTCGTCGCGCTTGTCCAGGTAAAGGGAGCTCGTCAGCTGCTCGACGTAGACCACGTCGGGCAGGTTGACCTCGGGGAACCGGAGGATGGTGAACGCCCCGCCCTCAGCCGCGTGGCCTCCGGAGCTGAACGGGACCACCTGGAGAGTGACGTTGGGCTCCTTGGTCACCTCGATCAACCGCTCGAGCTGCGCCCGCATCACCTCCCTGCCCCCGATCGGCCGCCGCAGCGCGGCTTCGTCCACTACCGCCCACAAGCGCGGCGCGTCTGGCTTGCTGAGCAATTCCTGCCGGGCTATCCGCAGGCTGACCCGGCGCTCTATCTCCGCGGCAGAAGCTCCCGGCTGACCCAGCCGGACGACCGCCCGGGCGTAGTCCGCCGTCTGCAGCAGCCCAGGGACGAACTGGACTTCGTAGAGCCGGATTAGAGCCGCGGCCTCCTCCAGGCCGACATAGACCTGGAACCAGTCCGGGAGCACATCCCCGTACTTGTGCCACCAGCCCGGCGAATTCGCGTCCCGGGCCAGCGCCACCAGGGTGGCCCGCTCGGCCTCATCGGTGACCCCATATATCTCCAGCAGATCGACAACGTCACGCTCCTTGAAGCTGACCCTGCCGAGCTCCATCCGGCTGATCTTGGAGCCGGATGCGCGGATGGCGTAACCGGCGTCCTCGCGCGTGATTCCCCGGGCTTCGCGTAGCCTGCGCAGCTGGGAGCCGAGAAGGATACGCAGGACCGTTGGCCCGCTTCCCGGCTGTACTGAGATCACTCCAACCCCCAGCTATTTGCCCTCAGAAATCCGTCAGCAGCTCCTCCCGTTTGAGGCCTCCTTAACGGCCCGCACGTACCATCGGCACTTTCATCTGCACGTGCATCCGCCCTTGCGCATGCAAGGTATATCGAGGATGATAGCGCTTGCGCGCCACCCGCACGACATAGTGCCAGGAGACGGGAACCCGATGACCGCACACCGGGCGGCCTCGCCAGTCACGACGGAGGTCATGAGCGTGGGCCAAGAGTGGCTCCTTTCCCCCGGGGGAGCAGGCCGGAATGCGCTACACGAGCCCCCTGCGCCCGCCGGTGCCTGCCCTCGATGAGCTGGCCGCGACGCAGCCGTCGGCCTGCTGCGGCCTGCGTGCGGTGCCCGAGGCGGTCAAGACAGGCCGGGAATTCACCCGCAGCGTGCTGCTCGAGTGGGAGCTGCCCGACCTGGTGGACATGGCCGGCCTGGTCGTGTCGGAACTGCTCACCAACGCGCTGCGGCACGGCATGGCGCAGGCCCGGGTGCACCCCAGCGAGTGCCCGATCCGGCTCCGGCTGCTCGGCCAGGCGCCGTATGTGATGTGCATGGTCACCGACCCGGGGAGCGGCATCCCGGTGCTGCGCGATCCGCAACTGTGCGACGAGAACGGCCGCGGGCTGAACGTGGTCGAGTCGTGCTGCATCCGCTGGGGCTGGCACCTGCTGGATGAGGGCGGCAAGGTTGTCTGGGCGCTGCTGCATCCCGACGCCTAAAACCGGGCACAGTTCGGCCTAGGCAACGGTGAACCGCGCCGCTATGCTCTCCTGGCGCTGCCGGCCCGGTGATCCGTGGTGAGCCGTACGGCACGCCTATCTGGACATCACTAGGGAGCAGCCATGTCGTACCAGCCGTACCCAACCGGCGGGGCCGCGGAGCCGGAGCCGCAGCGCCCGGAGCCGCCCACCCCGGTGCTGCAGGCCGTGAAGCTGATGTACGCCGGCGCCATTGTGAGCGCGATCAGCCTGATTATCACGCTGGTCACCGTAGGCAGCCTCAAGACGGCGATACATAACGCCGATCCCTCGCTGACGGCCACCAAGCTGCACTCGGCCGAAGTCGCGGCGGTGGCGGTCGCCATCATCTTCGGCCTGATCGGGATCGGCCTGTGGCTGTGGATGGCGTATGCCAACAAGGCCGGGAAGAACTGGGCCCGGATCACCGCCACGGTGTTCTTCGGGCTGGACACGCTGTCCCTGCTGACCAGCTTCCGCCAGGCGGAGCCGGTGCTGAGCCGGGTGATCTCCATCCTGATCTGGCTGATCGGGCTGGGCGCGATCGTGCTGCTGTACCAGCGCGAATCCAGCACCTACTTCACCGCGTCGAAGCGGCCACGGTAGCCGCGCCCCTGGCTAGTGCATGGCCAGGGCCTGGCAGGCGACCGCGGCCGCGGCGACCACGTTGAGCGAGTCCACCCCGTGGGCCATCGCGGCTGGGCTCATCGGGATGCAGACCGCCTCGTCGGCCTCGCGCATCCAGCGGCCGGAAAGCCCGTCGCCCTCACAGCCGAGCAGCAGCGCGACCCGGTCCGCCGGGGCGCCCCGGCGGGCAGCGCGGCACCGATCGGCGTTGCTGACTGGTCCGGGGTGAGCGCCAGCAGCCGGAAGTCTGCCCCGCGCAACTGCCCGAGCCCGCCGTACCAGTCCGTCATCCGGGCATACCGCACCGCGAACACCGCGCCCATGGATACCTTGACGGCCCGCCGGTAGAGCGGATCGGCGCAGCGCGGGGACAGAATCACCGCGTCCGCGCCGAACGCGGCCGCGCAGCGGAACACCGCGCCCACGTTGCCGTGATCGACCAGATCCTCCAGCACCACCACCCGCCGGGCCGTGGCCACCACCTGGCTCACGTCGGGCAGCGCCGGCCGGGCCACCGCGGCCAGCGCGCCGCGGTGTACCCGGTAGCCGGTCAGCCGCCGGGCCACCTCGTCGCTGACCAGGTACACCGGGGCGGCCACGTCACCGGCCAGTGCGGCCAGCCGGGCCAGCCCGGCCGCGGTGAGCAGCATCGACCGGACCGGGTAGCCCGCGGCCAGTGCGCGGCGGATCACCTTGTCCCCCTCCGCGAGGAACAGCCCGTGCCGGGCCTCCAGGCTGATCCGCAGGTCGGCATCGGTCAGCGAGACGTAGTCGGCGAGCCGGGGATCGGCCGGGTCGGTCACCTCGATGACACCTGTCACCTGGCCAGTCTGCCGGACCGCCAACGGCACACCAATCACAGTCATTACAACCTAAGTAAGTGCCGGATCTGTACGGAGTTGCCCGGATAAAGTCGTGACGCCAGGCCGTGGGGCACCCCGGATCGCGAGGGATGACGTGAACGCTGGAGCCATGGGGCGGACCGGCCCGCAGGGCCGCAACCAGCGCGGGCGGCCGCGCCGGGTAAGCATCGTGATTGGGCTGAGCGCGCTGGCCGGCGTGATCGCCTGCACGCTGCTGGTCGCCTTCGGCGCGGAGGCCGTAGTGTCCCGCGCCTCCTGCACCGATCACCCCGTAGTCGTCAACCTGGCCGCCTCGCCGGACATCGCCCCCGCGGCCAGCCACGTGGCCAAGTTCTTCAACGCCGAGCACAACGCCGTGCAGGGGCACTGCGCCGTGGTACACGTCACCAGCGTGCAGTCGTCCGCGGCCGCCACCGAGATATCCGGGAACAAGTCGGCCGCCAGCCCGGCATTCGACGCCTGGATCCCTGACTCCTCGCTGTGGGTGAACGTCGCGCGCAGCTTCCCGCAGGGCGCGCAGCTCGTGCAGCCGACCAGTCTCACGGTGGCCCGGTCCCCGCTGATGATCGTCATGCCCCGGTCGGTGGCGGCCGAGGTGCCCGCGTACGGCTCCTCGGTGGGCTGGCAGTTCCTGCTGCCGCAGCGGGTCGGCGGCCCGGCCACCGGGCTCGGGCTGCACGTCGAGTTCCCCGATCCGGCGCGCAGCACGGCCGCTGGCCACGCTCATCCAGCTCCAGTCGCTGCTCGGCAGCGGATCCTCGGCGCTGGCGGCCTTCACCGATTTCGTGCTCAACGTCCAGGTCACCTCCGGCACCGGATCGCTGACGTCGCTGACCAGCCTGGCCCAGCGCGCCGGGGACGAGCGGGCGGTCACCATCGCGTCGGAGCAGTCCATCGCGCAGTTCGACCGGGCCCACCCGGCGGCTGACGCGCTGGCTGGCCGGTACCCCGTGCAGGGCACCCCCGAGCTGAACTACCCCTACGTGCTCACCGCCACCAGCCAGCTCGAACGCCAGGCGGGCCAGGAGTTCGAGAAGGCGCTGAAGTCCAGCTACGCGACGTCCTACGTGCAGTATCTGGGCTTCCGCTGGCAGCCGGCACGGCGCCAGGCTGGATCGGCCAGTATGGCCTGGACACCGCCCAGCCGAAGCTGACCGCGGCGGCTGCGCCGGGCCAGGCCGAGACCAGCCTGCAGGCCTGGCAAAAGCTCAGCCTGGGCTCCCGCGACCTGGTGCTGCTGGACGTCTCGGGGCAGATGGCCACCCCGGTGTCCCCGACCGGTACCACCCTGGAGCAGGTCCTCATCCAGGCGGCCAGCCTGGGCCTGACCCACTTCCCGGACAGCACTCAGATGGGCATCTGGGCGTTCGCCAGCCACCTGGACGGCGCCTTGCCCTACAAGCAGATCGTCCCGGTCGGGCCGCTGCCCGCGCCGCTGGGCCTGATCACCCGGCGGCAGCAGATCAGCCAGGCCACTGAGCAGGGCAAGCCGGTAGCCGGCGCGCCCGCCGCGCTGTACAGCTCGATCCTGGCCGCGTTCAAGTCCTTGTCCGCCAGCTACCAGCCCCGGTACGTCAACGCGGTGCTGGTCTTGACGGCCGGGATCGACAACGCCAAGGGCGACATGAGTTCCACCGCGCTGGTGCGACAGCTGCGCGCGCTGTACAACCCCAACAAGCGGGTCGAGATCGTCCCGCTCATGTTCGGCACGGCCGGGAACTTCGCCGCGCTGCAGCAGGTCGCCCGGGCCACCGGTGGCGTGGCGTTCGACATCACCAGCCCTAAGCAGGTCAACAGCGCGTTCTTCAGCGGCATCGCACAGCGGCTCAGCGTCCCTGGATAGTGGGTCTGACGTGCGGAAACATGCTCAGGCTGCGGGCCGGCCAGCCAGCCCAAAAAATCTTACGGATCTATGACAACCGGCTTCGGCTGCGGCGCGTCTTTTATGTGAGGCCCGACGAGAGCGGGGCGTCGGGCCTCAACAGAGCTTCTCCAGCAGGGTCGGTCTGGT
>CAVQPP010000028.1:0-4605 GCA_963714445.1 uncultured Actinomycetota bacterium | reverse complement strand
CGTTGGACCCGACGTGAAAGCCAGGTTAGGTCCACTATGAGCAGCGTCGCGAGCGCAGCCCGTCTTCCCAGACGCCTGGGAAGACGGGCTGACAGCCCGCCTCGCACCATCGCGGGCGATCCGCTCCGCCGCTTTGTGTTCGTCGCGCTCGGCCTGCTGAGCTTGGCGCTGACGCTGGTGCTGCTCGCCGTGATCCGCGGCCCGCAACTCTCGCCCTTCGACGAGCCGGCGCACGCCGACTACGCCTACGCGATCTCGCACGGCAGCATTCCGGCAAAGGGCTCGGTGATCGGCCCGGAGATCCGGTACGAATGGTCCTGCCACGGGCTCGGTGATCCGAGATCGGACGGCTGCGACGTCTTAGACGGCGACTTCGGCGCCGGGGAGCAGGACTACACGTTCGGCGATCCGCCGGTCTACTACCTCACCACCGGCTTCATCGCGCGCGCGGCGAGCGCGGTCGTGCCCGGTAGCGACCAGTTCATCGACATGGGACGCGGCGTCGGCGTCCTGTGGCTGTTCTCCGCAATGCTCGTCCTCTACCTCGCGCTGCGCCGCTTCAAGGTCGGCTGGCAGTGCTCGGCCGCCGCAGCTGCCCTGCTGCCGCTGTGCCCCGGCGTGCTCGGCGCTACGAGCACCGTCACCAGCGACGCGCCGGCCGCCCTATGCGGCGCTGTGGCGCTGTGGCTGCTGGCGGGCATCACGCTCGAACGCCGGACCGGCTGGCTGCTGCCCGCGCTCTTCACCGCGCTGGCGGCCGGCACCAAGATCCTCAACGGCCTGCCGATGCTTGCGGTGGGCGTCGTCGCGGCGGCAATGGCGATCGGTGCGATGCGGCGTAAGGACAAGCCGGCCGCGTGGCGCTCCCTGGTGCAGAGCCTGACGATCTTCGCCGCGTTCCTGGCGGTCTACTTCGGCTGGGCGTTCTACCAGGGCGGCCGCGGGGATCCCGGCTGGACCAACCCGAACCTGGACAA
The DNA here is from genome assembly GCA_963714445.1 of uncultured Actinomycetota bacterium. GTDB lineage: Bacteria > Actinomycetota > Actinomycetes > Streptomycetales > Catenulisporaceae > Actinocrinis. The sequence goes on along the minus strand of CAVQPP010000028.1, from coordinate 3,628 downwards.
CGGCCTGCCGCTGCTCGGCTCCCCGGCCGGCGACTTGATGAGCAACCTGTTCAACACCTTCCAGCACCTGACCACGACGTACTGGCTCGCGCCGCAGATCAACGGCGAGAGCGTGACGATCTGGGCCACGCTGCTCGGCGTGCTGCTCGCCGCCGCGCCGCTGATGGTCATGGCGATCAGCCGCTTGCGTTCCTGGAGCTGGATCCTGGGCCTGGCCGCGTTCGCCGGCGTGGCGGCGGTCTCGATGGCCGTCGAGTTCCAGATGCTCGTGGAGAACAACGAGTACTTCGCGCTCGTCTCTGCGCGTTACGCGATGAGCTTCATCCCGTGGGTGATCGCGTGCCTCGCGGTCGTCGCCGGTCGGCGCCGCCTGACGAAGACCAGCTTCACGTTCGTCGGGATCGGCATGGTGGTCATCGTGCTCGCGGAGACGGGCATCTTCACGCTCGGACCGGCGCTCGTCGATCAGGTCTCGTTCCTCGTCGGCTGAGAGTGCCTAGGGCGCTAACCGGATGGAAGGCGCTCATGGCCTAATACGGCTGCGTCGCCACGCAGTCGGCGGTGTACCGTGGCGGGCGTGGCGCGTCGCAGTGCGGGGATCTTGCTCTTCCGTCGGTCCGGCGGAGCGTTAGAACTGTTGCTCGTGCATCCGGGCGGCCCGTTCTGGGCGCGCAAGGACGACGGCGCGTGGTCGATCCCGAAGGGCGAGTACGACGAGACGCAGGACGACCCGCAAGCCGCCGCGCTGCGCGAGTTCGAGGAGGAGCTCGGGCAACCGCTCCCGGTCCCGGACCTCGCGCAGCTGATCGAACTCGGCTCGGCGCGGCAGTCCGGCGGCAAGGTGGTCACCGCGTGGGCGGCAGAGGGCGACCTGGACGCCGATATGATCGTCAGTAATTCCTTCGAACTCGAATGGCCGCCGCGCAGCGGCAAGATGCAGAAGTTCCCCGAAGTCGATCGCGCCGCGTGGTTCACCGTGGACAAGGCTCGGGTGAAGCTGCTGCGCAGTCAGCTTCCCTTCATTGACACGCTGCTTAGTACGATCAACCTCTGACCGTGATCACCGCCTGACAGTGCCTCTGACTACACGGCATTCGATGCATATGACGCGCGGGCTGTACGTACCGCGCCCCCTCCGCCTGACCCGATAGGTGACGATGATGACCGATACGACGCAGGCCTCGAGCTCCGCCAACGGCAACGGCGACTCGGTGGAAACAGCGGCCGAGCGTGCCCCGGTGCGCGCGCAGGCGACCGCCGCGCGCCGCCTGGACGGTACGACCGCCGTGGTGACCGGAGCGTCGAGCGGTATCGGCGAGGCGACGACGCGGGCGCTGGCCGCACGCGGCGCGAGCGTGGTCGCCATCGCGCGCCGCGCGGATCGGCTCGACCGGCTCGCCGACGAGATCACCGCCGAAGGCGGCACGATGCTCGCGCTGCCCGCCGACGTGACCGACGTCGACCGCATGCGTGAGGTCATCGACACGGCCGCCGGGGCGTTCGGTCATGGCCGCATCGACATCCTGGTCAACAACGCCGGAGTGATGCTGCTCGGCCCGGCCGCCACCGCGTCGTTCGACGACTGGCAGCGCATGGTCGATCTGAACCTCACCGCGCTTTTCGCCGCCACCCACGCCGCGCTCCCGCACCTGCTGCGCGCCGCCGAGTCGGGGCCGCGTGAGGTCGCGGACCTGGTCAACATCAGCTCAGTCGCCGGACGCATCGCACGCCCCGGGAGTAACGTCTACAACGCCACGAAGTTCGGCGTCGGCGCGTTCAGCGAGTCGCTGCGGCAGGAGTTCGCGTCGCGGCATCTGCGGGTCTCGCTGGTCGAGCCTGGCGCGGTGGACACCGAACTGCGCGACCACCTGCGACCGGAGATCCGCGAGGCGCAGACGCGGCGCTTCGCGGACGTCGAGGTCCTCGACGCGCAGGACATCGCCGACGCGATCGAGTACGTCGTCACCCGGCCCCGGCACGTCGCGATCAACGAGATGCTGGTCCGGCCCACGCAGCAAGAAGCCTGACGAGAAGCCTGACAAGGGGGAGGCCGCGCCGTGTCCGTGCCGCCGGAGCAATACGGTCAGGAGCAGTTCGGGCAAGCACAACCGCCGCAGCGACAACCGCAGGGACCGCAACAGCCGCAGCAGCGTCACCAACAGCAGTACCCGCCGGCGGCGTATCCGCAGCAGCAGTCCGCAGAACCCATATGCCCAGCAGCAATACGCGCAGCAACAGCAATACGCGCAGCCGCATACGCCAGCAGCCGCAGTACGGCCAGCAATACCCGCCCCCGCCGCACGGTTACCCGTACTACGCTCCGCCTCCGCCCCGGCAACCGCATATCGCGCCGCCCTCCCCGGCGGTGTTGTTGCCTTTCGGCCGATGGCTGCGTGACCGGTCGCTGCGTAACTGGATCACGGTGCTATTCGTCGCGCTGGTCGTCGTACCTTCGTTCGCCCTCGTGGCGTTCCCCAACCTGAGCCAGACCAACGAATCGTCCTGGATCTTCGCGCTCTACTTCGCCTGCGCGTGGCTGCTGGTGCTCTGGATCTCGGTGCGTCCGCCGATGGTCAGGCCGCTGATGCTGGCCGAGATCGCCGCGATCGGCCTGGTCCTCGAGGCGCCCATCGCGGTCTGGCTCGAGCGGACCTTGCACGCCGGCACCGACAACATCTTCGTCTCCGTCTTCACCGTCGGCCTGCCGGAAGAATTCGCCAAGGCACTGCCGGTCGCCGTGCTGGCGCTGCTCCTGCATCGCACGGTCTGGGCCGCGCTCACGCCGAAGGACTACCTCTTCCTCGGCGCGGTCAGCGGCCTGGCGTTCGGAGCCGCTGAAGCCGTCGAGTACGTCACCCGCGTGATCCCTAGCGAGTTGACTGCCGCCGCTCAGCAGGGCGCAACTCCGGCGCAGGTCGTCCTCGCCTCGATCACGCAAGGTTCCTGGCGGTTCGTCACCGACCCGATGAGTCACGCCGTCTGGGCAGGCATCACCGGCTACTTCATCGGCTTAGCCGTACGCTTCCCGCGGCATCGGGTCTGGCTGGCCGGGTTCGGGCTGCTGATGACCGCCGTCCTGCACGGGATCAACGACTACGTCGCCGGGCACTTCTGGTGGATCATCGAGATCATCGTCAGCGTGCTGCTGTTCGTCGCCTACAGCCAGGCGGGCGGCGTCATCGAGCAGGACCTGACCGCCGCCGAGCAGGCCGAGGCAGCCAGCCGACCGCAGCCGTCTGCGGTCCCCGGCAGTCCGCCACCAGTCGCGCAGTCGTGGGGCGCTGGACAGCCTTGGACCCCCGCCGCTGGCTGGGGCTCCTCCGGCTTCACGCCGCTGCCGGGCCACTATCCACAGCCCGGTTACCCGCAGCCCGGGCTCTCCCGCCCCCGGGCCAGTACCGGCCGCCCGGTAGCTGACCGTGGTTGGCCGGTAGCCGGTTGATGTCACTGTTTCGAATGAACCGATTCGGGTGAACTGACACGTGCCCTTGCACGTGTCAACCTGCGACCGGTCACCTGCACGATTAGACTCGGCCGTACCAGACCTTTAGAGAAAGACGCCGCCCGCAGGCAACTGCGCCGATGCGTGGCGGCGTCTTCTATGAAGGAAAACTGATCAGCGGGCGGT
>CAVQPP010000027.1:0-4050 GCA_963714445.1 uncultured Actinomycetota bacterium | reverse complement strand
AGGCCTTGAAAGACAAGACTGTTCTTGTCACCGGTGGAGATCAAGACCAGTGTCGCAAGATCGCCGAATTGTAAGTCTCTCTTGCTTTTCTATCCGATCACTGCTAATATTTTACAGGTATGGGTTCAAAAACGTGGTTACTCCAGGTGACATCCTCATGGCTCACCCAAAGATTTGGCCATTCAATTTAATCTGGACGGACTACTACTCCAAAACCGCACGACCTCTTCCAGCACCTATCGATCCCAAAGATCTGGCAAAGTCATTGAAGATAGATGCAGTGTTCATTTTCAACGACCCACGTGACTGGGCTCTTGACTCCCAGATCATACTCGACCTGCTCCTCTCCAGCCAGGGAATCCTCGGCACCTACTGGAGAAGAACGGGGACAAATCCCTCCCAAACAATGGATGGCAGCAAGATGGCCAACCTGCACTGATATTTAGCAACCCTGACCTCTTCTGGGCTGCAGCCTATCACATGCCGCGTCTCGGCCAGGGTGGGTTCCGGGCTGCGCTCGAAGGAGTCTGGAAAGACACCACCGACGGGGCCCACCTGGAAAAAAAGGTTATCGGCAAGCCTTACCCTGAAACTTATGCGTTTGCCGAGCGCATCCTTCAAAAGCACCGAGCCGAGCTCCTCGGTCGTAATTTTGACAACATCGCAAAGCTTGACAGAGTTTTCATGGTCGGAGACAACCCCGAGAGCGACATCCGCGGTGCCAATGAGTTTAATTCCCCTGATGGCACGGAGTGGTGCTCCGTTCTCGTCAAGACCGGGGTCTACCGAGATGGCAGTGTTCCAAAATATGAGCCAAAAGCCATTGTGGATGACGCCCTCGCGGCTGTGAAGTGGGCCCTCGAAAAAGAAGGCTATAATCACGACCTCGACTCTCTCAAGCACGACATACCACCCACCGACATCGCTGCCACGGCCTGACCCACTCTTCCTCCGTAGATGGCTAAAACTTCAACCACTCGATGCAATGCTGATCACGATGATTCGCGCTCGTCGTGGACCCCGGCGTGGTCGTCCTCGGCGGCGAGTTGGGCCGGATCGGCGGCGAGCCGCTGGCCGAGGCCGTCGAACAGCGGCTTGCCGCAGTGTGTCCCGTGCCGACGCGCGTGCGGACGACGGCGGTGCCCGGCAACCCGATCCTCACCGGAGCCGTGGCTACAGCGTTGGATCGGGCTCGCGCGGTGCTGTGGCCGTGACTCTTGTGGTCGTAAACCCCGTCAAGGCGCTAGCAACCGGCTGATCTCCCTCCGCAGAATCCCCAGCCCATCCCGGCTGAAGATCGACTCTGCATGGAACTGGACTCCCGCGTACTTCGGCCCACGGATCGCGACGATCTCGCGCGATCCCGGCAGCGTCGCGATCTCCAGCCCCGGCACCACGAACCGCGGCGCCAGCGCCGAGAAGGAGTTGTAGAACCCGACCAACTCGCGCTGCCCGAACAGGTCCACCTCCACCTGCGTGCCCTGATTCGGCTCGGGACGCCGCGTCAGCTCGAAGCCCATCGCCGCGCACAGGAACTGATGCCCGAGGCACACCCCGAGCACCGGCTGCTCCCGGGCGAACAGCCGCTGGATCAGTACCCTGCCGACACGCACCTTCGGCAGCGTGAAGTCGCGCGGATCGCCCGGCCCCGGTCCCAGCAAGACCAGGTCAAAGCCGTCCAGACCGTCCTGCTCCTCATATCCGGCGGTGCCGTCCACAGCGGCATACGGCGTGCGCGTCACGTCCAAGCCGAGCGCCCGCAGCTGAACGGCGAGCATCGAGGTGAAGGCATCCTCGTTGTCGACGATCAGCACGCTGCGACCGTGCAGCTCTGGCGTGACGAACTCGCCCTCGGCGTGCTCCTCCAGCCAGAACGGCGCGAGCAGTTCATTGCGGGCCGCCAGCTCGATCGTCACGGCCGGATCGTCAGCCCACTGCCGAAGACCGTCGTTCTCGGACGCCGCCGTTGTGGCTGGCCGTCCCGACCCCGACCCCGAACGCCCGCAACACACCCGCCGCCTTCGCCCGCGTCTCGCGCACCTCCTCGTACGGATCAGACCCGCGCACGAGCGTCGCACCAACCGGAATGCGCACCGAGCCATCCGCAGGGTCCAGATACGCCACGCGCAGCAGCAACGACGCGTCCATCGACTCACCGCCTTGGGCGTCTGGGCCGATCAGCGCCGCGACGCCGCCGTAGTAGCCACGGCCTTCCGTCTCATGGCGCTGAATCACCCGGAACGCGTTGCGGATCGGCGAACCGGTCGCGGTCGGGGCGAACATCGTCTCGCGCAGCACCTGCCGCACGTCCAGCGATGTACGAGCCCGGATGTAGTACTCGGTGTGCGCCAGGTTGCGCATCTCCTTGAGGAACGGCCCGGTCACCCGGCCGTGGCCGCCGACCTCGGCCAGCATCTTCAGTTCCTCGTCGACCACCATCGCCAGCTCGTCGCGCTCCTTCGGGTCGGCGAGGAAGGCGAGCACCTGCTCGGCGGTCGCCTCGGCGGGCGGCATCCGCAGCGTCCCGCTGATCGGGTTCATCACCGCGACGCCGTCGTGCACCGAGACGTGCCGCTCGGGCGTCGCGCCGACCATGACGCGGTCGCCGGTGTGCACCAGGAAGGTCCAGTACGCGCCGCGCTCCTGCGTCAGTAGCCTGCGAAAGGCTCCGAGCGCCGTCGCCGTCACGTCGTCGCAGTACCCGACGAACGTCCGGCGCAGCACGAAGTTCGGCGCCCTCACCGCGGCCGATCTCCTCCTCCAGCACCGCCTTGACCGCGAGAGCGTACGCGTCGTCGGAGACGTCGAAGTCGGCGTCCCGAATCTGCGGCGCAGCGACCTCAGGCAGCTGGTCCAGCTCGATCTCGGTGCGCTCGCGTACGAGCAGCGTAAGCAGCGGCGTCCCGTCGTCGTGACACGCGTCGCCGCGCTCGCGTAGCTGCCGATAGGGCACCAGCGCGAGTTGTTCCCCGTCGTGCGTCGGCGGCAGATCCGCGAGTCGCGCGACGGTCGTCACTTCGCCACGCAGCACCTCGATCCGCGATCTGCCTTCGCGCCGCAGCAGTGCGAACGGGGGAGTGAGATCAACGGGCGTGTCCATGACATCCGGCCTTTCGGTAGGCCGACTGCCGCCCGGGGACCGGTTTCTTGCCCGCGTAAACAGCGAACCGGCCGCCAGGTCGGCGGCCGGTTCGCGAGTCGTTGGTGCGCGCGATCCTTAGCAGTCCGCCGAAGAGGCGGACCACCACTGACTCAACTGTCGCAGGAATGCGCGCTGCATGGCGACGACTGTAGCAGGACACGCACCGCTTCGGCAGCGGCGGCGGCGGCGGCGTTCTGCCCCTGCTTTACCCTGGGTTTCATGATCGGGAAGCTGCAGTGTGTGGTGCTGGATTGCGCCGATGCCGGCGAGTTGTCGCGGTTCTACCAGGCATTGCTCGGCGGCGTGTTGAACCAGCCGGACCCCCGGTGGTCACTCAGCGACGGCTGGGCGACGCTGCACACCGAGGCCGGGCTCGTGCTCGCGTTCCAGCGGGTGGCCGACCATCGGCCGCCGCGATGGCCGGACCCTGCTCACCCGCAGCAGTCCCACCTCGACGTGGCGGTCGACGATCTGGCTCAGGCCCAGAAAGAAGTCCTCGGCTTGGGCGCACCCTGCTCGACGACGGTGACGGAAAGCGCGGCTGGCGCGTCTTCGCCGATCCGGCGGGACACCCGTTCTGTCTCGTGCGGGAATGATCCGCCGCGTCAGGTCCGCTTCGGCAGCAGGAACGACGTGCCCAGGATCACTACCGCGATCGCCGCGCAGATGGATGCCGACACGGTCATCGCGGTCACGTAGTTGTGCAGCCCCGGCGTGCTGCCCACCACGCTGAAGAACACCGTCCCGAGCACGGTCGTGCCGGCCGCGTTGCCGAACTGCTGCGCCGTCGTCAGGACGCCGGCCGCCATTCCGGCCTGCGCCATGGGGATGCGCAGCAGCACCGCGCCGACGATCGAGGGGATCGCGAGACCGTTCCCGAAGCCGACCGCGACCATTCCCGGGATCAT
>CAVQPP010000026.1:0-17007 GCA_963714445.1 uncultured Actinomycetota bacterium | reverse complement strand
GGCGCTCCACGACGGGCACGTCGCGCCGCACGCGGCCCTCGACCGGTAGCGTGGCGGCGCGGCCGGGCGCCGCCGGCGCGGCACAGGACGGAGCGCGGGGCGTGAACACCACGACCGTCGTGCTCGGCGCTTTCATCTTCGCCGTTGGTGCGATGCTGGCGGGGATCGGCGGCCGTGCGGCGAGTGTCGCGTACGTCGGCGGAACGGGGATCGACGTCCTCATCGCAATTAGAAAGGAATTCTCCGACAAAGGCAAATGTCGTCATGCTGGCGACTACGGACGGAGACGTGGTGATCGAGCGAGCACTCCGAGCCGGGGCAGCTTCCTATGTTTTAAAGAGCGTCCCCAAGCATGAGCTATCGGAGATCATTCGCTCCGTTTACCGTGGGCGCAGGTACATTCCCTCCAACGATGCCCTGTCGGCTGGCAGAGCATCTGGGAGCCGAAGATGTGACCGCACGGGAGCTCGATGTGTTGCGGCTGATTCGAGATGGCCACCGTAACAAGCAGATCGCTGATCGCCTTTCCTATCCTGCTGAAACCACAGTCAATTACCACATAAGAAACATTACCGGTAAGCTTCAAGCGAACGATAAAACGCACGCTGTAAGCATCGCCATGCGGCGAGGATTACTACAAATCTGAACCCTGCCATCATCGGCAACAGCGGACAGATGCAGCCCATCGTGATGGACGAACTCTATCGTCTCGCTTTAGCTGCGGTCGGCTCGGTCGCTTGAAAAATCGCCAAGCGGCATTGATCAATCCTATATGGCTGAAAGCTTGGGGAAGGTGCCCTACTACCTCGCCGAGTTGGGCGAGGAAGAGTGCGACGCCGCAGTAGCCCTCGGCCAGGCCGCCGCCCATGGGGAGGACGGCCCAGTGCCTGCCGGCGACGCGCTCTAGGCCGAGCCAGTTGGCGCGTCCGTCAGTGCGCGCGGCGCGTGCGCTGATCTCATCCGCGATGCCGCAGGCTGCGGCGAGTAGGCGCGAGGGGGTGGGGACGACGGCCGGCGCGGGGTGCCTGGCCAGCTGTGAGCGGGGACCGGCGGAGGCGGTGTTGGCGCCGCTGACGGCGAGCGTCGCGGCGATGACCCACTCCTGGTCGTAGCGGTCCACTTCGCCCATCAGCTCGATCTTGTCCAGGACCGATTCAAGGCTCGCGGCGGGCAGCACGCCGTCGAGGCGGGTGCCGCGTGAGGTCCACAACGCCGTGCCGGCGGGGCGGTGGAAGAAGACTGGTACGTCTCCGCGCCACAGGTCGGCGATCTCCTCTTCGATCAGCCGCTGCCGGGCCGGGTCGTCCCGCGATTCGGTCCACAGCAACGCGAACACCGAGTCCCGGGCCAGCGCGTCACGCAGCAGGTCCGGGTGCGTGGACTCCTCGAGGAGGGTCGCGTAGAAGCGGGTGGCGCGCGCGATCAGGCGCGCGGGGGATTGGGCCCAGCGAGTCAGGAAGCTGTTCTCGTCGAGGAGTTCGGCGCGGTGCCGGGTGATCGCGTCGTAGCCGGCGCGGAAGCCTTCGAGCAGTGCGGCGCGGTGGTCGGCGTGGCCGAAGGTGGGGGTGTTGGCTGCGGGGTCGTGGGGGAGCGGCTGGTTTTGCGCGGACGGACTGGGGATCGGGCCGCGTACGACGCGCATTTCGTCGGTCCCTGCGTTCTCCCAACGCAGCACGTCGCTTGGGTACGTGCCGCCCTCGGTGCGGCCGAGCGCGGAGAGGTCCAGCGCGCCGTTGTCGCCGATGAGCAGATGCGGCAGCAGGCCGGTGCGATGCACGGATGCGTCGAGCGCTTGGGCGGCGGGGTCGGCGCCGGCCGTCGCGGCGGCGGGTAGGCCGCAGTGGAGCAGGGTTTCGGCGTCGACGAGGATCGGCTGGTCGCCGCAGGCGATGAGGTTTTCGTAGTGCACGTCGGTGCCGTCGATCGCGTAGAGGAGCGCGAGCAGCGCGCCCTGGCGTCGATAGAACCGGTCAGCCGCGGTGACCGACTCGCACCAGCGGTGCTCGATGAACTCCAGCCAGCCGTAGCCCTCGTTGCGCGCGGTCTTGCTGCGCACGGTGCGCGGCGTGCGCAGGCCGAGGCCGGGGACCTTGGCGTTGAGCCAGCCGACCGCCTCGTCGAGGAGGGCGTGCTGGTCCAGCGGCCGGGCTTGTAGACGGCGCTGCCGACGGAGAAGTGCAGGAGTGCGACGGAGCGATTGCCCTGGTGGGCGTCGCCGCGGCCTAGGTCCAGGCGGAGCAGGGGACCGGGGTCGGTGCCGTCGAAGAGTTCTGCGGCGAGGCGAGTGCGGTCGGCGTTGAGCCTGGCGGTCAACTCCAGCATCGCGTCGGCGGCGTCTAGGGCGGTTTGGCCGAGAATCCGGGCTAGGACCGGGTACGTGGCGAAGAGCTCGGAAAGGCCATGACGCGTGCTCAGTCGCGCGATGAACGCGTTGAATCGGGCTTCGGGGGTCGCTCCGTGCAGGTGGCCGGCGGTGCGTGCGCGGCTCAGTTCGGTGACCAGTGCGCGGGCGGACTGGCGGGCCAACTGCTCGCCGAGGTGTTGCTCGAAAGCACGGCGTACGACGGCGTGTTCGGCTTCTGGGAGCGCGAGTTGCGCGGCGACCCTGTCCCAGGCGAGTGCGATCAGCGGGCTGAGCACCGGGAGGAAGACGGCTGCGCCGTCCGCCGAGGCCTCGTGCGCGGCGGACTCAAGCGAGGCTCTAGCGATCGCCTGTTCAATGAAGTGCGCCCAGGTCGGCTTGTCCGTGCGGGCGCCGAGCCGCGTCGGCAGCTCTTCTCCGAGGGCTGAGGCGAGGTCGTCACTGAGCGAAAGGGCGTCAAGCCGCGCGGCGAAGCCCGCACGGTCGCCGACCGGCCAGAGGCCCAGTCGGCCGACTCCGGCGGTAACCCGCCGGGCGGCGGGAGGCCACGGCGCGTCTAGCCGTTCGCGCAGGTTGAGCCCACGGGCCCACCACCAGCGTGGTAGGTCGGAGGCCGGGGCGTCGTCGGCTGCGGCACGTGCTCGGTCGGTCACGCGGACCAACCTTTCAAACCGAGCGGCCGGCCGCATGGGGGGTGATCCCCCATATTCCGCGGCGCACTCGCCGCGCGCCCTGGGGGATTGCCCCATAGCGCCGCCCGAACAGGCACTTGTATGTACCCGTCGCACTGCCCGTCCTCTGGTCCCGCCGTGCACGGGGGGCGCTTAGCGTCCTGAGTGGACAAATATGGGGAGCCGATCCCGATGCCGTTCCCCAGGCTTCGGCGCAGCCTGTGAGTCCTGTGCCTAGAACTCAGGAGCGAGCAAGATGGAATATCGGATTCTCGGCCCGCTTGAAGCGCGGCGCGACGACGGAGGGGTGGTCGAACTCAGGGGGATTCGCCAGCAGACGGTGCTCGCCCTGCTGCTGCTGGAGGCCAACCGAGTTGTGCCTACCGACCGGCTCGTCGACGGGGTATGGGACGAAGAGCCCCCGGTGACCAGCCGGAGTCAAATCCATATCTGTATCTCATCACTGAGACGACAGCTACCCGGCGGTGCCGGATTCGTTGATACACGTGCGCCCGGCTACCGGCTTCGGGTCGGTGACGGGGAACTGGATCTACATCGTTTCGAAGCGCATATCGGTGCCGCTAGGGCCGCGGTCAAGGACGCGGCGCCGCTGCGTGCGGTGGAGGAGTTCCGCTCGGCGCTGTCGCTGTGGAACGGCCCCGCGCTCTCGGGCATCAGCAGCCGGCTGGTGCGCAGCGTGGCCGCCGCGCAGGACGAGAAGCGGCTCGCCGTGCACGAGGAGTGCCTCGAGCTCGAGCTCGAACACGGTCCCGGCAACGCGCATGAACTGGCGGAGGAACTGGCTGTTCTGGCGTCTGCGCATCCTCGGCGTGAGCGGCTGCTCGGCTTGCTGATGACCGCGCTCTACCGCGCGGGACGGCAGGCCGAGGCGATGGAGGAGTACCGCAAGGCGCGGGCTCAGTTCGTGGCCGAGCTGGGCATTGAGCCGGGGCAGGAGCTCAAGGATCTGTATCAGCGGATTTTGATTCAGGATCCGGCGCTGTCCCGGCGTGCTGCTTCGCAGCGGCCTGTGCTGGTTCATGGCGGCAGTGGCGTCAACAGCGCTAATGGCGCCAATGGTGCGAACGTCAGCGTGGGCAGAGTGCCACGTCGACTGCCGGCCGACATCGTGGACTTCACTGGCCGCGGGCAGAGTCTGGCTCGGCTGTTGGAGGCGCCGGAGGCACGGGACGGGACCGACGTGTCCGGAAATGCCGTGCCGCTGGCGGTGGTCAGCGGCCGCGGGGGAGTGGGCAAGACGACCCTGGCCGTGCACGCCGCGCATCAGCTCGCCTCGCAGTTCCCTGACGGGCAGCTGTTCGCCCGGCTCTCGCATCGCGGGGTGCCCGAGAGCTCGCACGACGTGCTCGGGCGTTTCCTGCGCGCGTATGGCGTCGCCGACCAGGACATCCCCGACGGCTTCGACGAGCGGGCCGAAACCTACCGCGATCACATGGCGGATCGCCGTGCACTGATCGTGCTCGACGACGCGGTCTCCGAGGGTCAGGTCTATCCGCTGCTGCCGGGCACGTCGCGGTGCCGGGTGATCGTGACCTCGCGTCGGCCGCTCCCCGGGCTGCCCGCTGCGGCGCGCGTTCGCCTGACGCCGTTCAGCGATACCAGCGCGCGCGAACTGGTCGCTCGCATCGCGGGGCGCGCCAGGGTCGATGCCGACCTCGACGCGACGGTCGCGCTCAACGAGGCGTGCGGGCACTTGCCGCTGGCGCTGCGTCTGGCCGCCGCGCGGCTGTCCTCGCACCCGCATTGGACGGTCACGGACCTGATCGCCCGGCTCGACAACGGTCACGGCCACGGCTGGATGAACGACCTGGAAGAGCAGACCGGGGTGCATCACGCGTACGAGGGCTTGAGCGACGACGCGGCCCGGCTCTTCCGCTCGCTGCCGCTGATCGAGGCGGCGGACTTCGCGCCGTGGGTCGGCGCGCCGCTGCTGGACACGGACGTGCCGCAGTCGGAAGCCTTGCTCGACGAGCTCGCCGACGCTGATCTGCTCGTCGTCGACAGCGGCCCGGACGGGACGCGCTACCGGATTCCCGGCTGGATACTCGGTTTCGCGCGCCGGCAGCAGCAGGAGTTGGAGCCGGAGGAGTGCCAGCACAAGGCGCTCGAACGCCTGCTCGGCGCGCTGCTGCACCTCTCGGAAGAGGCGCATCGACGCCAAGGTGGCCACGGTCTGCGGCAGGCGGGCAACGGCGCGAGCCGGTGGGAGTTGCCGATCCGGCTGATCGAGCGGCTGCTGATGGACTCGGCCGCCTGGTTCCGGCGGGAACGCACCTGGGTACTGGCGGCGGTACGGCAGGCCACCGCGGCCGGTTTCGCCGAGCACGCCTGGGGACTGGCCATGTGCACGGTCACGTTTGCCCCGTCGGCCGAGCCGCGCATGGGGCTTCAGCTCGCCATGTGAGTCAGCTAGTGAGTTAGTAGTGAGTTAGTAGGGCCCTGTGAAACATTTAAAGTTTCACAGGGCCCTGACGTAGTATCGCCGCAGGTCAATGGGCGTGAGCGTGCTCGGCGCGAATCGACTGTGCGCCGAGCACCGCGTGCAGCAGCACGTTCGCGCCTTGGACCAGGTCGGCGGGTGCGGTTTCCTCGGCGGGTGCGTGGCTGAGGCCTCGCTTGCTTGGTACGAAGATCATGCCGATCGGCGCGAGATCGGCGACGATCTGCGCGTCGTGCCCGGCGCCGCTCGGCATGGTGATGTGCGCCAGGCCTAGCGACTCGGCTGCCTCGCGGATCACCCAGCGAAGCTCGGGCGCGGTAGCGACCGGACGCGACCGCATGGAGACGCGCGCCTCGACCGCGCAGCCGGTGGCCGCCGCGACCCGAGCGCATTCCTTGCTCAGGGCGGCTTCGGCGGCGTCGAGCCGATCGGGGTCGACGTCGCGCAGTTCTGCGCTCAGGCGTACGTGGCCGGGGACGGCGTTGGTGACGTTGGGCGTGGCCTCGACGTAACCGGTCGTGGCCGTCGCGCACACGTCGCGGTCGGCGGCGATTCGCTTGACTTGGAGGATGATCTCGGCGGCGGCGACCAGGGCGTCGCGGCGCGCGGGCATCGGCGTGGTGCCGGCGTGCTGCGCTTCGCCGGCGACATCGATGTCGAAGATGGTGCGCCCGACGATGCCCTCGACGACGCCGATCGGCACGCCTTCGCGTTCGAGGCGCGGGCCTTGCTCGATGTGCAGTTCGAGGTAGGCGGCGATGCTTCCGGGGAGCCAGGCGGCTTCGGCGAGGCGGTCAGGGTCCCCGCCGGCCTCGGCCAGGTACGCGCTGACGGATCGTCCGGCGCGATCGGTGGCGGCGAGGCCGTCCGGTAGCGAACCGGATAGCGCGCGCGAGCCCCAGAACGGGGTCTGAATCAGCGCGCCTTCCTCGTTGGCGAACGCGACGGCGACCATCTCGACCGGCAGCTTCACGTCGTGCTCATGCAGGGTCTTCAAGACTTCGATCGCTGCGACGACGCCGTAGGCGCCATCCAGCCGGCCGCCCTGCACGACGGTGTCCAAGTGCGAACCGACGAGTAGGACCGGCGCTTTCGCGTGCCGTGGTCCGGCGCGGCGCACTAGGAGGTTTCCGGCCGGATCGGTTTCGGCTTCCAGACCCGCAGCGTCGCACTGGTCGCTCAGGAAGAGCCGCGCCTCGTGCTCCTGCGGGCTGAGGCCCAGCCTCGTTATCCCGCCGGCCGGGTCGGCGCCGATCTTCGCCAGGTCTTCCAGGCACGCGAGCATGCGCGGTCCGTCAACGCGGATCGCGGCATGGCGGCCGGACTCTAATTCCGGCGTCGCGCGTGCCTTGAGTTGTGACTGGGGCATGTGGCAGCACCCTTTTCTGTCCTCTTCGGTCCTCGCTCTGCCCGGACCCCGCAATTGTGAGTTGTTTCGCTTTCGGCGGCCGATGCGGCGGCTATCGCGATCTGGCCGCAGCCAGCGGTCTTAATATTTTCTATCGCGCCTCCTTCATTCGTCTTTCCGGGCTCGGATTCGCCTTGACGCTGCTGATCGGACATTCGTAGTGTCCGTTCCGTTGTGCCTTTGACGGCGCCTGCAAAAAATCCCACCTGGCCATTTCCGAAATCGGAGACCGAATGGACACGCAAGCGGAAGAGGGCGTCCTGACTGACGACAGCTTCGGTGGTCTGCCGGCCGGGCTGGAAGACGCCTATCCGATGTCGGAGCTCCAGCTCGGCATGGTCTACGAGATGGAGCGCGACCCGGACCGGTTGCCGTACCACAACGTCAGCACCCTGCAGATGTCCGGGCCGTTCGACGAGGCCTGCTTCCGCGACGCGGTGGCCCGGGTGGTGGCCCGGCACGCGATCCTGCGCACGTCCTTCGACCTGGCCGGGTTCAGCGAGCCGATGCAGCTGGTGTTCGAGACCGCCGAGGTGCCGCTGGTCGTCGCCGACCTGCGTGCCGCGAGCGAGGACGAGACGCGCGAGGCGGTCTCGCGGTACCTCAACGCCGAGCGCCGCAATCCGCTGAACGTCGCCGTCGCGCCGCTGTGCCGGATGGGCGTGCACGTACTCTCCGACGACGCGTACCAGTGGTCGATCACCGAGCACCACGCGATCATCGACGGCTGGAGCCTGGCCTCCCTCGTCGGCGAGATCACCGACCTGTACCGGCGGCTGCTCGCGGGCGAAGACCCGGCGACACCGCCGCTCGCCTCGACCTACCGCGACTTCATCGCCGCCGAGCGCGAGGCCGCGGCCTCGGCGGAGAGCCGCGACTTCTGGCTGGAGCGGCTGTCCGAGCTGCCCGACGGTCGCCTGCCACGCTGGCCGGCGGACCGCCCGATCGAGCTGTCCGTCGAGACGACCCCCGGCGAGCGGCACATCCGCGACGAGAACGTGGGCTTCGGCACGCTGGTCACGCCGCTGCCATCGGACCTGCTCGCCGGGCTGCGGGACCTGGCGCGTCAGTGCGGCGTGCCGGTCAAGTCGGTCGCGCTGGCCGCGCACGCCAAGGTGATGAGCCTGGTCACCGGTTCGCCGGACATCGTCGTGGGCTTCACGTCCAACGGCCGGCTCGAGGAGACTGACGGCGCGAGCGTCATCGGCCTGTTCGTCAACACGCTGCCGTTCCGGATGCGGCTGGCGGACGGCACTTGGCGCGAGCTGATCCGCGCGACGTTCGACAGCGAGAACGACCTGCTGCCGCACCGCCGCTACCCGATGGCCGCGCTGCAGCGCGAACTCGGCGGCTCGCAGCTGTTCGAGACCAACTTCGTCTACACCGACTTCCAGCAGCTCGACGCCGGCACCGACATGAACGCCGGGACCGGCGAACGCGAGACCTTCGCGCAGGCGTCGCGCACGCACTTCGCGATGGTGGCGGCGTTCGTCCGCGAGCCCGGCGGCGACGGCCTGCTGCTGGAGCTGGAGTACGACGCACGTGCGCTTCCCGCAGCTCAGCTCTCCGCGATACGCGACTACTACATGCACGTGATGCAGGAGATGGTCGCGAACCCAGAGGCGCGGCATCAGTGGGCTTCGCTGCTCGGTGAGAACGAGCGCGCGCTGGTGGACTCGTGGAACAGCACGGGGTTGAACAGCGGGACTGACGTGCCGTCAGAGCCGGTGCACCGCCTGGTCGAGGCGCGCGCGGAGACGTCGCCGGACGCGATCGCGCTGGTTGCGGGCGACGACGGCGAGTCGCTGACCTATCGAGACCTGAACGAGCGGGCCAACCGGCTCGCGTGGCAGTTGCGCGAACGCGGGGTCGGGGCCGATACGGCCGTCGGCGTGTGCATCGTGCGTTCGCTGGAGATGGTCGTCAGCTGGCTGGCCGTGCTTAAGGCGGGCGGCACGTACATCCCGATGGACCCGGGCATGCCGACTGCACGGCTCGAGTTCATGCTCAGGCAGTCCGAGGCGCTGCTGGTGCTGACCGCCGGGGCGGCCGCGAGCAGCGTTCCTGACGGTCCGTGGGACGTGCTCACTGTCAACTCGGATCTTTGGGACGCGAACCGTGCTTCGGCTGAGAACCTGCCTGGCGGCGCGGGGCTGGACAACGCCTGCTATGTGATCTTCACATCTGGGTCGACCGGACAGCCCAAGGGCGTCGTGACCCGGCACCGCAACGTCACCGAGCTGCTGTACGGCGGCGACGTGATGACCGTGCTCGCGGACGACACCGTGCTGCAGATCGCGCCGTCGCCGTTCGACGTGTCCACGTTCGAGGTCTGGGCGCCGCTGGTGAACGGCGCGCGGCTGGTGCTTGCGCCGCCGGTCAAGTACGGACCGGCCGAGATCGCCGCGTGGGTCGCACAGTGGGACGTGACCGTCCTGCACGCGACCGCGTCGCTGTTCGCGCTGCTGGTTGACCACGAGCCGCAGGTCTTCGACGGACTGCGTCGGCTTCTGACGGGCAGTGAGACCGTCTCCCCGGGCCATGTGATCCGGATCCTCGAGCGGTGCCCGGACCTCGAGGTCGTCAACTGCTGGGGACCGACTGAGACGACCACGTTCTCCGTCTGCGGCGCGTTCCGACGCGGCGACGTGCCATCTGGTCCGCTGCCGCTGGGCGTTCCGCTCGCCGACACCGAAGTCGTGGTCGTCGACGAGGCCGGGATGCCGGTGCCGATCGGCACGCCGGGCGAGCTGTGCGTGGCGGGTCCGATCCTCGCGCGCGGATACCTCGGCCGACCGGAGCTGACTGCGGAGCGATTCCTGCCGCATCCGTATCGCGCTGGTGAGCGGCTATACCGGACGGGAGACCGGGGCCGTTGGGCGCCGGACGGCCAGGTGGAGTTCCTCGGCCGCACCGACCACATGGTCAAGGTGCGCGGCTACCGGGTCGAGCTCGGCGAGGTCGAGTCCGTGCTGCGTGAGCACGCCACGGTGCGCGAGTGCGTCGTGGTTACGCGTGCGAACAACAACGCGAGCGTGGACCTGGTCGCGTACTTGGTCGCCGAGGGTGACGCGCCGGCTATCAGCGAGCTGCGAGCGTGGCTCGGCCAGCGGCTGCCGGGGTACATGGTGCCGCGGCTGTTCATCGTCCTCGACGCGATGCCGCTCACACGTAACGGAAAGGTCGACCGGCGCGCGCTGCCGGAACCGGAGGAGTCGCGGCCGGACGTCGAGCAGGAGTACGTGGCGCCGATCGGTCCGGTTGAGGAGTTGCTGGCGTCGATCTGGTGCCAGGTGCTCGGCGTGGACCGGGTTGGTCGGCACGACGATTTCTTCGACCTCGGCGGCGACTCGATCCGCAGCATCCAGGTCCTCGGCCAGGCCCGGGAAGCGGGACTGACCGCGAACCTGGCGACGCTGCTGACGCATCCGACGCCGGCTGGGCTCGCGGCGGCGATTGAGGCTCCGGCTGGTGTCGGCGAGGTCGCGGGCGAAAGGCGCTCGGAGCCGTTCTCGCTGATCTCCGATGCGGATCGCGAGCTGCTGCCGGAAGGGCTCGAAGACGCCTATCCGATGGCGCAGCTCCAGGTCGGCATGGTCTACGAGATGGAGCGCGACCCGGATCGGCTGCCGTACCACAACGTGCACACGCTGCGGATGACCGGGACGTTCGACGAGGCCTGCTTCCGCGAGGCGGTGGCCCGCGTCGTCGCGCGGCACCCGATCCTGCGGACCTCGTTCGCGCTGGTCGGGTTCAGCGAGCCGATGCAGCTGGTGCGCGACGTGATGCACGCCGCCGAAGTGCCGATCCTCGCGGCCGACCTGCGTGCGCTGACCGAGAACGAGGCGCTGGAGGCGATGTCCGCATACGCGAACGCCCAGCGCCGGACGCCGTTCAACGTGTCGGTCGCGCCGCTGTTCCGCGTCGGCATCCACGTGCTGTCCGACGACGCGTATCAATGGACGGTCACCGAGCATCACGCGATCCTCGACGGCTGGAGCCTGGCGTCCGTCGTCGCCGAGATCGTCGAGCTGTACAAGCAGCTGCTCGCCGGCGAGCAGCCGGACACACAACCACTGCGCTCGACCTACCGAGACTTCGTCGCCGCCGAGCGCGAGGCCGTGGGCTCGGCGCAGAGCAAGGAGTTCTGGCGCGATCGTCTCGCCGAGCTGCCGGACGGTCGCCTGCCACGCTGGCCCGCCGATCGGACGGCCGCTCTCACCGCGCGGCCCGAGCCGGGGGACAAGCACCTCCACGAGCCGGGCCGGGACACGGCTCGCTAGTGAGCACTCTGCGACCGGAGCTGACGCCTCGGCTGCGCGAGCTGGCGCGTACGTGCGGCGTGCCGTTCAAGTCGGTCGTGCTCGCGGCGCACCTGAAGGTGATCAGCATGGTCACCGGGTCGTCCGACCTGCTGGTCGGCATCACCGCGAACGGCCGGCTCGAGGAGGCGGACGGCACCGACGTGTGCGGCCTGTTCGTCAACACGCTGCCGTTCCGGATGGAGCTGCCCGGCGGTAATTGGCGTGACCTGATCCGCGCGGTCTTCGAGACCGAGAACGAGCTGCTGCCGCACCGCCGATACCCGATGTCCGCGCTCCAGCGCGAGATGGGCGGCGGCGCGCTGTTCGAGACCAACTTCGTCTACACCGACTTCCAGCAGCTCGACGCGGCGTTGGAGGGCGAGGGCGAGAGCGCGGACGTCCCGGCGGACTCGGCTGCTAGTGCTGACACCGGCGCGGTGATCCTCGGCGGGGCGCGCACCAACTTCCCGTTCGACGTGGCCTTCGGCCGCGAGCCGGGCTCGGACGGCCTGCTGCTGGAGATCGATTACCACACCGATGTCCTGACGCCGGATCAAGTCCTCCTGTATCGCGAGTACTACGTGCGCGCGCTGGAGGGGATGGTCGCGGATCCGGCGGCGGGACATCAGTGGGTATCGCTGCTCGGCGACGATGAGCAGGCGCTGCTGGAGTCGTGGAACTCGAACGTGGCCGAGGTGCCTGAGACGCCGGTGTACCGGATGTTCGAGGCGCAGGTCGCGGCGACGCCGGACGCTGTCGCGATCGAGTCGGGCGGCGTGACGTTGACCTACGGCGAGCTGAACGCGCGGGCGAACCGGTTGGCTCGGCGGCTGCGTGACCTCGGAGTCGGGCCGGACGTCGCGGTCGCGCTATCGCTCGAGCGTTCGCTGGCCACGATCGTGTGCCTGCTCGGCATCCTGAAGGCCGGCGGCGTGTACGTGCCGATGGAGCCGGAGTTCCCGACCGAGCGCATGCGGTACATGCTCACCGAGACCTCCGTGCCGCTCGTATTGACTGATGATCAGAACCGGATACCTGACGGTCCGTGGCAGACGCTGGCCGTCGGCGACGAGCTGTGGAGCGAGGGCAGCGGAGAGAACCTGCCCGACAGCTCCGGTCCGGACCACGGCTGCTACGTCATCTTCACCTCGGGCTCGACGGGACTGCCGAAGGGCGTGTTCACGCGCCATCGCAACGTCACCGAGCTGCTGCACGGCGCCGAGTTCCTGACGCTGAATCCAAGCGACACGCTGCTTCAGCTCGCGCCGCTCTCGTTCGACAACTCAACGTTCGAGGTGTGGGCGCCGCTGGTCGGCGGCGCGCGGCTGGTGCTGGCGCCGCCGGTGAAGTACGGACCGCGCGAGATCGCCGAGTGGGTCGCCGAGTCCGGTGTCACGGTGCTGCACTGCACCGCGTCCCTGTTCGCGCTACTCGTGGACCACGAGCCGCAGACCTTTGACGGCCTACGCCGCTTCCTGACCGGCAGCGAGACTGTCTCGCCGGGACACGTGATCCGCATCCTCGAGCGCTGCCCCGACATGGAGCTGGTCAACTGCTGGGGGCCGACGGAGACCACCACGTTCTCCGTGTGCGGACCGTACCGGAATGGCAGCGTGCTGTCCGGTCCGTTGCCGCTTGGGAACCCGCTGGTCAACACGCAGGTGTGGGTGCTCGACGGCGCTGGCCAGCCGTTGCCGATCGGCACGCCGGGTGAGCTGTACGTGTCAGGGCCCTGCTTGGCGCGTGGGTACCTCGGTCGCCCCGGGTTGTCGGCGGAGCGGTTCACGCCGCATCCGTTCCGGGCGGGGGAGCGGCTGTACCGCACCGGTGACCGGGGCCGTTGGTCGGTCGACGGGCATGTCGAGTTCCTGGGCCGCACCGACCACATGGTCAAGGTGCGCGGATATCGGGTTGAGCTCGGCGAGGTCGAGTCCGTCCTGCGCGGTCATGCCGCAGTACGCGAGTGCGTGGTCGTGACTCGCGAAAACGGCGCGGCCGGTGTGGACCTGGTCGCCTACCTCGTGGCTGAGGGTGACGCTCCGTCAGTCAGCGAGCTGCGCGGCTGGCTGGGGGAGCGGTTGCCGGGGTACATGGTGCCGCGGTTGTTCGTGTTCCTTGACGAGATGCCGCTCACGCCGCGCGCGAAGGTGGACCGGCGTGCGTTGCCGGCTCCGGAGGAGGTCGGCCCGCAGGAGGAGCGGGAGTACATCGCTCCGGTCGGCGCGCTTGAAGAGCAGCTGGCCGGCGTGTGGTCACGGGTGCTCGGCGTGCGCGTCGGGCGTCACGACGACTACTTCGATCTTGGCGGCGACTCGATCCGCAGCATCCAGATCCTCGGTTTCGCTCGCGAGGACGGACTCGCGTTCACCCTGCGCGACCTACTCGACGCGCCGACCGTGGCCACGCTCGCGGCGAAGCTCGCGCAGGCCTCGCCGGACAGCGCGCCTGTCGTGCCGTCTCCCGCGAGCCGGCCGTTCTCGCTCGTGTCAGAGGGCGACTACTGGTCGCTGCCGGAAGGGCTGGAGGACGCCTATCCGATGGCGCAGCTCCAGCTCGGCATGGTCTACGAGATGGAGCGCGACCGCGCGCGCAACCCGTACCACAACGTCGACACGGTGCGGCTTACCGGCGCGTTCGACGAGGCCGTGTTCCGGGACGCGGTCGCGCGTGTCGTGGCTCGGCACCCGGTACTGCGGACGTCGTTCGACCTGATCGCGTTCAGCGAGCCGATGCAGCTGGTGCACGAGTTCGCCGAGGTGCCGTTCGTCGTCGCCGACTTGCGTCAGGACTCTGCCGAGCAGCAGCGCACGACGATGCGCGCGTACATCAGCCATCAGCAGCGCGCCTGGTTCGACCTGTCCGAGGCGCCGCTGCTGCGGATGGCCGTACACGTGCTGTCCGACGACGCGTTCCAGTGGACCGTCACCGAGCACCATGCGATCCTCGACGGTTGGAGCCTGATCTCGACGTTCACCGAGATCGTCGAGGCCTACCGGCAGCTGCTGGCCGGCGAGCATCCGGTCACGGACCCGCTGCGCTCGACGTTCCGTGACTTCGTCGCGGCCGAGCGGGAGGCGCTGGAGTCGGCGGAGAGCAAGGACTTCTGGCGGCAGCGCCTCGCCTCGGCTCCGGACGCGCGCGTTCCCCGATGGACCGCCGATCTGGACCTTGACGCCGACCTCGCCGGCGAGACCGTCGACGGCGAGCGTCACGAGCGTGACGAGACCGGTCGGCCACGCAGCGCTGATCGACTGAACTGCCCGCCGACCTCGGCTCGTGGACTGGAGAAGTTCGCCAGCAGCGTGTCGGTGCCGGTCAAGACCGTGCTGCTCGCCGCGCACCTGAAGGCGATCAGCCTGCTGACCGGCTCGACCCGACGTGCTGATCGGCCTCACCGCCAACGGCCGGCTGGAGGAGACGGACGGCGCCGAGGCGCGCGGGCTGTTCCTCAACACCGTGCCGCTGCGCGTGCGGCTGCCCGAGGGCAGTTGGCAGGACCTGGCGCGTGCGGTCTTCCGCGCCGAGCGCGACCTGCTTCCGCACCGCCGCTACCCGATTTCCACGCTCCAGCGCGAGTTCAGCGGCGACGAGCCGCTGTTCGAGATCAACTTCACCTACACCGACTTCCACCAGGCCGCGCACCTCGCCCAGGACGGCGCGATCGATCAGTCGGGCGCCGACGACCTGCTTCCCGGCGTCGCGCGCACCAACTTCCCGCTGGACGTGACCTTCAGCCGCGAGCACAGCACCGGCGCGCTGAACCTGATCTCGACTACGCGCTTCGATGACCTCACCGCCGACCAGGCGACCCGGATTCGCGACTACCATCTACGTGCCCTGCGAGCGATGCTCCAGGACGGCAAGGCGCATCACCGTGCGACGTCGCTGCTCAGCGCTGCCGAGCAGCGAGTGCTCGGCGAGTGGCAGGGCGCTGACGCCCCGGTGTCCGGCGCGCTCGTGCACGAGCTGCTGCGGGAGCGCGCGGCGCTGTGGCCGGACGCGGTCGCGATCGAGTCGGCTTCCGGCGACGAGCAGCTGACGTTCGCGCAGCTCGACGCGCGCAGCGAGGCGTTGGCGCGGCGGCTGGTGGCCGCCGGCGCGCGGCGCGGGGACGTGATCGGCCTGCACCTGCGGCCCGGCGTCACGGCGATCGCGGCGGTGTGGGCCGTCTGGAAGGCCGGCGGCGCGTTCCTGCCGCTGGACCCGGAACTACCGCCGGCTCGGCTTGAGCTGATGCTGGACGACACGACGCCGTCGGTGATCGTTTCGCAGGACGCTTCGACCGTGCCGGGCTCGCGGCCGGTCGTGTCGCCGAATGTCGACGACAGTGCCGTCGCGCAGCTCGCGGACGTGACGCTGCCGAAGGCCGAGGCGCACGATCTCGCGTACATCATGTACACGTCCGGATCGACCGGCCGCCCCAAGGGCGTGATGATCGATCACGGCGGCATAGCCAACTACGCGGAAGCGATGCTGCTGCCGCGAATCCGCAGCGGTGGGATCGAGGCCGGACAGCATGTCCGGATTCTGGCAGGGACCTCGGCGTTTATCTCAGACTTCTTCCTCGAGCAGATCCTGCCGATGCTCGACGGTCACCGGCTGCTGGCGCTCTCCGGCGTCGAGGCGCGCGACCCGCGTCATCCCACCGCCGCCACAAGCACGGCTCGCCGTTCAACGTGCGCATCGACGTGAGCCTGCCGGGAACCGAGCTCGTCGTGAACCACACCGACGACGTCCGCCCCGCGCCGCCGGCCAGCGACGACGAGCCGGAGCGGGTTCACAAATCCGAAGAGCGCGAGGGCCACAAGTACCCGCAGCTTGCCGTGCGCGCCGCATTCACCACGATGACGCGCCGGCTCCAGGAATACGTCAAGCAACTGCGGCCGTGATGCAGACGATAGTGCACGTCCGTACCGCGACCGCCGCCGATCTCGACGCGATCCGGCGCATCTACAACGAAGGCATTGAAGACCGGATCGCGACGCTCGAACCTACCGAAAACTGCCGACGACATCGCGCAATGGTGGACGGCGCACGAAGACCGCTATGAGTGCTCCTCGCCGAGAACGAATGCGCGATCGCCGGCTGGGCGTCGCTGAACCCGTCTCGCACCGCTGCGCATACCGCGGCGTCGCCGATCTGTCGGTGTACGTCGCGCGCGACGCGCGCGGCACCGGCGTTGGCTCGCTGCTGCTGCGCGCGCTGGAGAACACCGCGAAGGTGAACGCGTTCCACAAGATCGTGCTGTTCACGTTCGCGTTCAACGCCGGCGGCCAAGCCTCTATCGCAAGCTCGGCTACCGTGAGGTCGGGACGTTCCGCGAGCAGGGCCGCCTGGACGGCCGCTTCGTGGACGTCATGGCGATGGAAAAGATCCTCGCGCCGTAGGCGGGGCGTCTATATCTTGCTTTGCGAAAACTCGTCGGCTGCCGCCTGCGTCTCGTCAGAGCTTCTGTCTTAACTGCTGGTTGATGCCCCACTCGTGACCGAAGGGGTCCACGTCTTTCCGTAGCGCGCACCCCAGAAAAGCTCCTGTACGGGCATGAGCACGCGCGCGCCTGCCGCGACGGCGCGCTCGACGATGAGATCGGCGTCGTCGACCGCAAGCGTAATGCGCACGCAGGTTCCGCCCACGTCTCTGGCGTCTTACACGTACCGCCTTCGCTAGCATCGAATTCGTCGCTGAGAAAGCAAGTATGGCCGTTGAGGATTATTTCGCCGTGCAATAGCTTCTTGCCGTCGCGCGACAGATCATCCGATCTCCCTCTGCAGCGCCGAAGACCCTCTTATAGAATGGCGATT
>CAVQPP010000025.1:0-20527 GCA_963714445.1 uncultured Actinomycetota bacterium | reverse complement strand
TCGTCGTGCCAGCCGGTAAAAGCCAGCCACGGCGATGGCTTGCCCATCAGGTCAGACCCCTCCAGACCGTCCGCGCCAAGAATCCTGCCATTTAGGAAAGAGCGCGGTCCGCGCCAGAACAGGCCGCCATAGCCAGCCTGTGGCCGACCTTCCGTGGTGGGTGAACCCAGGAGCAGTGGTTGTTGCGTAACATTAACCAGCGTGATCCAGGCTCCAGTAACCAGCCTCTGGCTCGATTTCACTAATGTTATCTCTGCGCCTTTATCAATCCACGTCGCTCCGCTTTGCGTAATCCATTTCAAGCGCTCGACGCCATATACACGCTCCTCACAGGCGATTTCTTGCCAGGCGGTATGCTGGATGCGTCCATTATTATTGAGCTGAACATAGCCCGCCGCTTCACGCGTATAGCTTGGACCACCCCAGAAATTCTCTCCTGAGAGATTGGCGATCGTCATTGACAGGCCAGCATGCCACAGATGATCGTGTGGACGAAAAAGGCTGACCTCGTTGCCTGCCAGCGTTTTCAGTGGATGAAAATAGGGTTGTGCGATTTCAAGGGCTGGACTTTGGGATTCATACACATAGCGAAAGAGGGTTCTTACCCCTATAACGCAATTCAAGAGCATCATGCAGGGTATGGGTCAACGTTGTTCTCATATCTGCAAGTCCTTTGCTAAAAGCTGTTCGACCGCCTGCGGGACGGAATGCATGCCAATTCCGATCTGCTCTCCGAGATGTACCGCTCCATTGTGTTCTACCTCAGCTTTGGCCGGATAGAGCGCGGACTCATCGAGGGAAGCTGGCTGCCATCGAGTGCCGCCGGGCCGTGGTGTCCAAACGCAAGCGCCAGTTGGCAGGCGGCAAGTTTAGTGAGCAAGCTATCGGTGAGACCACTACGAGCATGGGCAGGCCAGCGGCTTGCGCGACCGCGATCTGTTGCAACGAGGGCCAGAGGCCACCACTGCGTGTGACCTTGACCACGAGATAATCTACCAGACGTTTAGCCGCGTAGTGAAAAAAATCCGCCGGGCTGACGCTTGCTTCATCCACCGCCAGGGGTAGCGGACACTGCTGGCGCAAGCGCCGCGTGAGCTGTAGTTGATCCGCTGGAAAGGGCTGCTCCAGCACATTTACACCCACGTCCGCGAAACCGTGCGCCACCATCAGCGCCTCCTGCGGCTGAAGCCCTAGATTCGCGTCCGCCAGCAGGCAAAAGCCTCCGGGCCGCAGCCTGGCAAATCGCTCTGGCCAGGGCAATATCAGTCTTCAGGGGTCACTGCGGCTTTAAAATTAAAATGGCGAAAACCCCTACCCCTGGCTTGTCGATTTCTCTGCGCACTGCGTCTTCGTCGCGCGCGGTGAGTGTATAGCTGAGCGCGACGGTCGCGCGCTCGCTGCTTGCGCCCAGATAGCTCCGCAATGGCTGACCCACGCTACGGGCGCAGAGATAATTATGCACTGCCATATCAACGGCAGCTTTCGCGATCGGAAAACCTGTGCTGGGACCACGACCAATCACGCTCTGCAGACGCTTGTGCATCTCAGCGATCGGTTATCTCTCAGACCAGAGAGCACAGGAGCAAAGTAATGGCGAATGGTCGTCACGATCCATTCTCGGCGGTCTCATACGACCACTGCGGCATAGGCCGTCCCTCGCCCCAACCAATCTCACCGGCGCTGTCGGTCAGTTTAACCAGCACAAAAGGCGCGGTACTCTCGCCAGCCTGGCCCGCGCTCCCTGAGGAGAAACGAAAGGTATGGGTGATCGGCAGGCGAAGAGGAAAAACGTCGATATTTTGAATCGTTCTCATTGCCTGTTCGATCCTGTTGTCTGACCGGCAACATGCGTATAGAAGGGATCTCCCTCAACGATTGAACCCTGTTGAACTATCTGGCCCGTCGCGGCAAACTATAAATGGCCGTAATACACTCTAACGTGGGACGAACATCGGCTGTGTTCGCGATTGGACGGACACGCTGATCCAAACTGTCCAGCAGATAGGCCAGTTGCGCGGTGTGCGAGGAAGGCTGACTGCGCAAGCCCCTGCCAACGCGCCAGTACAGACTGGTTCTGGACCCGGTTGAGCTGAAAAACGCCAGTTCTGATTTGTATAGCCGTAGAGAGCCCTTAATTCCACCGACGCTTGCTGAAAATCGAAGCGCAGATAGGTTTCCTCGCGGAGATAGTGCCTTATTATTTACAATACTCCCAGCGCCTGGCTTTTGAAGCGCACCATAGCCAGAGAAACGTCCTCCACTTCTATATCACGGTCAAGCGTACCCGTCAGCGCGCTGACCTCTGACCAGTCCCCAAGCAACCACAAGAAGAGGTCCATAGCATGGATACCGTGGCCCATAGTTGGCCCTCCGCCCTCGGTCGACCACTTGCCGCGCCACGCCACCTGATAATACGCCGGTCGCCAGTCACGTCGTCTGACATATACCAACCAGTGGTCGCCCCAGCGCGTCCATCTGTATCAAACGCTTGAGGTGCTGGCCACCCATCGAAACGCCACTGAAACACACTGCTACAATCCTTGCCCGTTCTTCTCAACCGCCGAAATATGGTCCAGTTCAGAGAGCGCGAGGCACAAAGGCTTCTCGCACAATACAGAAGCGCCAGACAGAAGGGCCAGCAAGATCAACTCGTAATGCGTATGCGGCGGCGTGGCTATATGCACAAGATCCGGGTGTTCCTGCTCCAACATTTCTACAGCATCCGTGTAGAAACGCGGAATAGCATTCCTGGCGCTATAAGCTGCCACGCGCTCGCGCACCACATCTACCGCCGCAACCACCTCGACGCGCTCTCGAGCCTATTGAGCGCCCGGATATGATAGTCAGCAATGGCCCTGTGCTGATAATCGCGACACGATAGCGTCCCATACAGTCATCTCCTTTTTATCAGATGGATATGAAAAACTGCAAACGCTTACAATATCTATAAGTGTGATAACATGCACGCCGCCTGCCTGTCAACCCCTATACGCGGCAACAAGATTGGGATTCTGCAAAGGAAAAGAACATGGCAAATACACACAACTTCAATGGGCTTGGCATGGGGTGGGAAATCTTTCGCGATTCTCCGCGGCGCAGACGCGATCGATCAGCGCGGAGAACTTCAGCGGGGCGAAGGGCAGGGAGGCATGGCGACCGAAGGAACGGGCGCGCGCGGCGCGCGAGCTCGGGGCAGGGCTGGAAGTGTCGCCATTCATCATCATCGCCGCGCTGCAGCACCGTTGTCCTGGCGGACATCGCCGGTCCGGGCGCGATCCAACATATCTGGCTGACGATCTATCCGACGCACTGGCGCCGGTTGTGCTGCGCTTCTACTGGAACGCGAGCGTCAGCCCTCGATTGAATGCCCTCGGCGACTTCTTCTGCAACGGCTGGGGAGTTCGCTGCAACATCAACTCGCTGCCGATCGCGGTCAATCCGGCCGGCGGCTTGAACTCCTACTGGGAGATGCCGTTTCGCCAGCACGCCGAGATACCATGGAGAACCTGGGCCCGGAGAGGTTCACGCTCTACTACCAGATCGACTACACCCTTGACCGAGGTACCCGCCGACTGGGCTATTTTCACGCGCAGTGGCGCCGGGAGCAATCCGCTTCGCCTACCAGGAGATGCACACCGTTGCTGTGCGGGGCAGCGGCCAGTACGTTGGCACCTACCTCGCGTGGAGAGTCAATAACAACGGCTGGTGGGGCGAAGGGGAGATGAAGTTCTGGCTGGACGGCGACAGACTTGCCAACTATCTGCGACCGGCACCGAGGACTATTTCGGCGGAGCCTGGAACTTCGAATATCCCCAGGGCCAGTACGGCGCTCCACAACCGCCGTTCCCGGCCTGCCCCAGGTATCAAGCCGGAAGGCCTCTACCGAGCCAGCAGCGCTTCGGCATGTATCGGTGGCACATTATGGACCCGATCGTTTTCAGGAAGAGCTGCGGGTCACGATCCAGGCGCTCGGCTGGCGCAGTGGGGAGATCGCCGCTACCTGCCGCTCCAGGATGACATCGCCTCGACCGCCTACTGGTATCAATCGGAGCCGCACATTCCACATCCTCCTCTCTACCCGAAGCGGATGGCCTGGAAGTCGTGGTGGGCGATAGCGCCCGTCCGGCTTTGGGGGTTACCGCCGAGAAGAACCCGACGCCGGCAAGCTGCGCCGCTGCATTAGGGGAGCCATTGAGGCAAGCCCAATGACTCCCTACCTGACGCCGCTGCTGAGACCACCTCCCTGCGTCTCTCGCTGAGAAGCGTGCCAGGGGGGACTAATTAACTAGCACTAATCCTCATCACGCACGATCTAGGCGTGGTCGCGGAACTGGCCGACGAGATCTTGGTGATGTACGCGGGAAAGGTCGTGGAGTACGGCCCGGCGCGTACGGTGTTCACCGCGCCCGAGCACCCTTACACGTGGGGCCTGCTCGGCTCGATGCCGCGCCTCGACCGTGCGGTGCAGGATCGGTTGCTGCCGATTCCCGGCAACCCGCCGTCGCTCATCAACGTCCCTTCAGGGTGTGCGTTCCACCCGCGCTGCTCGTTCGCCGAGCTGACGGGGGGTCGCAGCGCCGCCGAGGTGCCCGAACTCCTCGGCACCGGTCGCTGGCACCAAGTGCGGTGCCACCTGTCCTCCGCCCAGCGTCAGCAGATCTTCACCGAGAAAATCGAGCCCCATCTGTGACCACCACGACATTCGCGAACGCCGGCACGATGGCCGAAGAGCTGTTGTCCGTCACCGGCTTGCGGAAGTACTTCCCGATCCGGCGCGGTCTGCTGCGCCGAACCGTGGGCGCGGTCAAGGCGGTGGACGGCATCGATCTGACGGTCCACGCGGGGGAAACGCTCGGTCTGGTCGGCGAATCCGGGTGCGGCAAGTCGACGACGGGTCGTCTGCTGACGCGCCTGTCCGAGCCGACCGACGGAAAGATCCTGTTCGACGGCCGCGACATCACGCACCTCGGCACGGCGGCGCTCAGGTCGCTGCGCCGGGACATCGGAACCGTGTTCCAGGACTGTCAGTCCTCGTTCAACCCTCGCCAGACGGTCGGCGCGATCGTCTCCGCGCCGCTGGAAATCCAGGGCGTCATGCCGCCGAAGGGCACCAAGCGCACGGTGCTGGAACTGCTGGAGCTTGTCGGCCTGTCTGCGGCGCACTACCACCGATACCCGCACGAGTTCTCCGGCGAGCAGCGTCAGCGCATCGGCATCGCGCGTGCGATCGCGTTGCGGCCACGGCTGATCGTCGCGGACGAGCCGGTTTCGGAGCTCGACGAGTCGATGCAGGCACCGATGGTCAACCTCTTCGAGGATCTGCGGGGAGAACTCGGGCTCGCGTACGTATTCATCGCGCACGACCTGTCCGCCGTCCAGCAGATCTGCGACCGCATCGCCGTGATGTATCAGGGCAAGGTCGTCGAGGTAGGACCGCGCGACGACCTGTACGCGCAGCCGTTGCATCCGTATACGAGCGCTCTGCTCTCGGCGGTGCCGGAGCCGGCGCGTAAGGAAGCCTCGGGACGTAAGCGCATCCGGCTCACCAGGGACGTGCCCGCGCCGATCGACGCGCCGTCGGGCTGCCGGTTCCGCACGCAGTGCAGCAGGGCACAGGATCTCTGCGCGATCACCGAGCCCCCGCTACTCCGGCGGCAGAACGCCAATCCGGAGCACAAGGTCGCGTGTCACTTCCCCGCACCTCGTGCGGGGAGCATCTAGCGCAGCCCCGCACTTCGTGCGGGGAGCATCTAGCACAGCCCCGCACTTCGTGCGGGGAACATGTAGCCAGCCCCGACAGTCTCATCTCGGAGCCCGTGGCCGCGAGCTGATCAAACGCGCCGGCTCGGCCGCCGAACCGACCGCCGCTACTCCGGCACTCCAGCAACGCTCGAACCAAGAGGCGCATCCCGCTTTAGCGAGGATGCGCCTCTTCACGCTTTACTGGCCTCGTACCTGTGTAATCTTGTGGCCCACGACACATTACTGAACGGTAGTTTGGTGGCCGGGATCCCGTATCCTCGGCTGAGGGCTGTAACGAATTACGTGTAGACCCGACCGTGCGGGAGGCGCCGGAGCAATGAATATCGTCGTCCTTGTGAAGCAGGTGCCGGACACGGCAGCCGACAAGCGGCTGGACCCAGACACCCTGGCCGTCGACCGTGCCGCCGTCGACGGCCTGATCAACGAGATGGACGAATTCGCCGTCGAGGAGGCGCTGCAGCTCGCCGAGAAGCACGGCGGCGAGGTCACGGTGGTCTCCATGGGCCCGGACGACGCCACCGACGCCTACAAGAAGGCGCTGCAGATGGGCGCCGACAAGGCCGTCTTCCTCACCGACCCGGCGCTGGCCGGCTCGGACGCGTTGGCCACCTCGTACGCGCTCGCGAAGCTGCTCGGCACGCTCGAGTACGACCTGATCGTGCTCGGCTGCGAGGCCTCGGACGCGCGCACCTCGATCGTCCCGGCGCTGCTGGCCGAGCGCCTCAGCCTGCCGCAGCTGACCTTCGCCTCGAAGGTCGAGGTGGACGGCGGCTCGATCCGGATCAACCGGCTCACCGACTACGGCCACGACGTGGTCGAGGCCGACGCTGCCCGCCGTCGTCTCCGTGGTCGAGAAGATCAACGAGCCGCGCTACCCCTCCTTCAAGGGCATCATGGCCGCGAAGAAGAAGCCGGTCGAGACGCTGGACCTGGCCGCCGCCTCGGCCTCGACGCCGCGCTGGTCGGCTGTGGCCGGCTCGCGCTCGAAGGTCCTGGACGCGACCGTCGGCCCCGCCGCGCGCGAAGGGCACCATCGTCACCGACGAGGGCAACGGCGGCGTCGAGCTCGCCGACTTCCTCGCCTCGAAGAAGTTCGTCTAGGAAGGCCGGGTAGCTGTCAGATGGCTGAGATCCTCGTTCTGGTCGACCACGCCGACGGCGCGGTCAAGAAGGTCACCCTCGAGCTGCTGACCAAGGCCCGCGAGCTGGGCACGCCGGCCGCCGTCTTCATCGGCGACGGCTTCGAGTAGGCCAAGGACAAGCTGGCCGAGTACGGCGCCGCCAAGGTCTACGTCGCCGAGCCGACCCGCAGCTGCAGGGCTACGTCGTCGCGCCGAAGGCCGAGCTGATGGCCAAGCTGGTCGCCGACGCGCAGCCGGCCGCCGTGCTGGTCCCGGCCACCGCCGAGGGCAAGGAGATCGCCGCGCCGGCTGGCGATCAAGACCGACTCCGGCATCCTGACCGACGCGGTGGACCTCAAGCTCGACGGGGACGCCTTCGTCGCCGAGCAGTCCATCTTCGGCGGATCCTCGATCGTGCACTCCTCGGTCACCGCTGGAACCCCGATCGTCGCGCTGCGCCCGAACTCGACGCCGCCGGTGCCCGGCGGTGTTGATTCACTTCGTGCCGCCGCCGAGCGCGTCGACGTTTCGGTCGAGCTGACCGACTCCGCGAAGCTGGCCAAGGTCGTCGACCGGGTCGTCGTGCCCAAGGGCGACCGCCCCGAGCTCACCGAGGCCGCGATCGTGGTCTCCGGCGGCCGTGGCGTCGGCTCGGCGGAGAGCTTCGCGGTCATCGAGTCGCTGGCCGACCAGCTCGGCGCTGCGGTGGGCGCGTCGCGCGCGGCGGTGGACTCCGGCTGGTACCCGCACCAGTCGCAGGTCGGCCAGACCGGTAAGACCGTCTCGCCGCAGCTCTACGTCGCCGCCGGCATCTCCGGCGCGATCCAGCACCGCGCGGGCATGCAGACCTCGAAGACCATCGTCGCGGTCAACAAGGACCCCGAGGCGCCGATCTTCGAGCTGGTCGACTACGGCGTGGTCGGCGACCTGTTCAAGGTCGTCCCGCAGGCTCACCGAGGAAATCGCGAAGCGTAAATAGGCGCGCCTGCGGCGCGACGCAGAAGTCAGTCGCGAGTTCCGCCACCTGTGGAGCACGACGTCCAGTCACGCACGATGAGTGGCGCCCGGCGAACGTCGCCGGGGCCCACTATGCTCGACCATTGAAATGACCTATCTCGACCACGCCGCGACCACGCCCCTGCATCCCGATGCGATCACGGCGATGGATGAGCAGTTCGCGCTGGTCGGCAACGCCAACTCGCTGCACGGCTCCGGCCGCCTTTCCGCCGCGTCGTGGAGGAGTCGCGCGAGGCGACTCGCCGCCGCTTTCGGCGCCCGGCCCAGCCACATCGTCTTCACCGGCGGCGGCACCGAGGCGGACAACCTCGCCGTCAAGGGCCTGTACTGGGCCCGCCGCGAGGCCGACCCTCGCCGCGTGCGCATCCTCGCGCCGAGGATCGAGCACCACGCCGTGCTCGACCCGCTGCAATGGCTCGCCGAGCACGAGGGCGTGACCGTCGACTGGCTCCCGGTCGACAAGTACGGCCGCGTGCACCCGGACGTCCTCGACGCGGCGATCCGCCGCGACCCGAACTCGGTCGCGCTCATCTCCGTCATGTGGGCGAACAACGAGGTCGGCACGGTCCAGCCGATCCACGACCTAGTCGCCGTCGCGCACTCACACGGCCTGCCGATCCACAGCGACGCCGTCCAGGCCTTCACGCACCGACCGCTGAACTACGCCGAGCAGCGGCCTCGACGCGATGACGATCACCGCCCACAAGTTCGGCGGCCCGATCGGCGTCGGCGCGCTGCTGCTGGACCGGCAGGTCGAGCCCGTCCCGCTGCTGCACGGCGGCGGCCAGGAGCGCGCTCGCTCCGGCACCCTCGACACGCCGGCCATCGCCGGCTTCGCCGCCGCCGCGACCGCGGCGATCCGCGAGCAGGAGCACGAGGCCGTGCGCTTGGCCGAACTGCGCGATCTGCTCATCGACGGCGTCCTCGCGGTCGTCCCCGACGCGATCCTCTCCGGCGACCCGGACCGCGGCCCCGAGGCGAGGCTCCCCGGCATCGCGCACTTCTGCTTCCCCGGCTGCGAAGGCGACTCTCTGCTCATGCTGCTCGATGCGCGCGGCATCGAGTGCTCCACCGGCTCCGCCTGCTCCGCCGGCATCGCGCAGCCGAGCCACGTCCTGCTCGCCATGGACGCCGATCCCGATCTAGCCCGCGGCTCCCTGCGCTTCTCCCTAGGCCGAACCTCCACCGCCGAGGACATCAAGACCCTCGTCGACGCCCTCCCGGCCGTCGTGGACCGCGCCAGGTCCGCCGGTCTTAGCTGATCAGCAGATCTGGCACATGGCCGTACTCGATATGCTCCGAGCCTCGCTGCAAGGCCAAGCACCGTCCGAGTACGTGGTTCTCCGTGAAATGGCAGTGAAGCGCAGCTTGCGGTCAGCACCGGAGCCTGACTTGTCGATCGTGCGCGCGAGCGCCTTCGACTTGGACAAAAGCCTTCTGCAGCCAGAAGACGTGTTCGTCGCTGTCGAGGTTATCTCGCCCGAGTCGGAAGAGCGCGACCGCGAGGACAAGCCTCTTATGTATGCCACCATGGGCATCCCGACATTCTGGCTCATCGAGCGCGGGCCCGACAACGCACCGATCGTCCATGAACACCACCGTTATGGCGGCGTTTATCAACTGAGGCACACGCATATCGGCCATTTGAAGACCGAGGTCCCGTTCGCGATCGACATGCCGCTCGAGGTGCCGAAGCCGTAGCGGTCCGAACGTATGGGCTGATCATCTGATCGCGGGGGTAATCGAAAGCGAGCCAGTCGCGGCAGCACGTACCCTTGAAGCATGCGTGTTCTTGCGGCGATGTCCGGCGGAGTCGACTCGGCGGTCGCGGCTGCCCGAGCGGTTGAGGCCGGGCACGAGGTGACCGGAGTCCATCTGGCGCTGTCCAAGAACCCGCAATCGTTCCGGACCGGAGCTCGCGGGTGCTGCACGGCCGAGGACGCGCGCGACGCGCGGCGTGCGGCTGACGTGATCGGCATCCCGTTCTACGTGTGGGACCTGGCTGAGCGCTTCCACGCGGACGTCGTGGACGACTTCGTCAGCGAGTACGCGGCAGGGCGTACGCCGAACCCCTGCCTGCGCTGCAACGAGAAGATCAAGTTCGAGGCGGTGCTGGACAAGGCGCTCGCGCTCGGCTTCGATGCGGTGTGCACCGGGCATTACGCGCGGATCGTTGATCGTGCGGATGGCGAGCGTGAGCTGCATCGCGCGGTCGATCCTGACAAGGATCAGTCGTACGTACTCGGGGTGCTGGACGCCGCGCAGTTGGCGCGTGCCGTATTTCCGCTTGGCGGGTCGCTTAAGAGTGAGGTGCGTGCTGAGGCTGACCGGCGTGGGCTGGCGGTGGCCGACAAGCCGGACTCGCACGACGTGTGTTTCATCGCCGACGGCGATACGCGCCGGTTCCTGGCTGAGCGGCTTGGTACCGAGTCGGGGCCGATTGTGGATAGCTCGGGCGCGGTAGTCGGCTCGCACGAGGGTGCGTACGCGTTCACCGTCGGGCAGCGCAAGGGTCTGCGTATCGGCGACCCGGCGGGGGATGGGCGGCCGCGATACGTACTCGACATCTCGCCAGTGAATAACACTGTCACGGTCGGAACCGCTGACGAGCTCGCGGTGGCTGAGCTGGATGGCGATCACGCGCGGTGGTGTGGTGCGCAGCCGGGTGCTGGAGCATTGGACACTGTTGAGTTCGAGTGTCTAGCGCAGTTGCGCGCACACGCCGAGCCCGTGCCAGCTGTCGCGCGCTATGACCAGGACGGCACGGTCTCGTTGCGGTTGGTCGAGCCGGCAAAGGGAATCGCGCCGGGACAGACCGCAGTGCTCTACGACGGTACCCGCGTCATCGGCTCCGCGACTATCACCGCGACGCGTCGGCCGGTCGCTACGCAGGCCGCTTAGTCGTAAGCAGCCTGCGTCCTGCGTGGCGGATCAGACGTCGAATCGTACGTAAACGTCGTGATGCTCGTTGTGCGCGACCTCGGCCAGCAACGCCAGCGACCGCAGCAGCGCCCCGTAGCGCTGCGCGTTCCAGTCGTCGGCGCCCCAGGCGCGCAGTTCCCAGTCCTCGGCGATCCCAAAAAGCTCTGCGTTGCTGCGGCCGAGCAAGCTGCGACACAGGGCCGGTCGTACGCACAGTACGACGCGCTCCTCCGTGCCCTGAGCCAGCGCGGCCAGCGCCCCCGGACGTCCCAGCTCCCGTGCCGGCGTCAGCAGGACCTCGCGCACGGCCACCGGGTCGTGCCCGGTCATCAGCGTGTCGAGTTCCAGCAGTTGCGCCGGGTCCAGGTCCGCGGCATCCACACAGGCGAGATCGAGTCCGTCGAGGTCGCCCCCGGCGGCCGCCAGCCACGGCAGTTGCGCGGCATCGGCCGCGAAGAAAACGGTCTGCACGCGGATCCCTCCTCCACCGCTGCGTTATCGGTGCTCCCTCGATGCAACGATCGACTCACCCGTACCCGTTCCATGGCATCTGAGTCCTGACGCCGAATGGGACGGAAATCACTTACCCCGTGAGTGCCTGAGTGTCGCAGAACCCACCGGTTTCCGCAGCGGATTTGTCCGGCGAATCGCCGCTACGGTGACGTTCGAGGCACCGAATCACTGAGTCGGAGGAACCCGCGGATCCGGCATACCCTCGGCACATGACGATCGATCCCGTTTCCGACCCCGCCGCCGCGGTCTCCCCGGCCGCGTCAGCGTCTCGTTCGCCGCTTGTCAGGCCGGCGGCCACAGGCGTCGGGTCACTGCCTGGGCAGGACATGGCCGAATCGGTCCGGCTGGTGATGGGCGAACTGGGGGAGCGGCCCGGCGTGCCCTTCCTGCCCGAGCTGCCTCAACGCGGCGTCGGGGCGGACATGGTCGGGCGCGGTACGTCGTTCCTGGTCGAGTTGTTCGCTGAGGTACAGCCGTCGGGCTGGCGGATAGCCGACCGACCGGGACGGGACCATCGCAGGGCACGCAGCTACCTATCGAGCGACCTGGATCTGCTCGAGGAGGCCACGCAGGGCTACGCGGGGCCGCTCAAGCTCCAGGTCGCCGGTCCGTGGACGCTCGCAGCGAGTGTCGAGTTGCCGCATGGCGACAAGCTGCTCGCTGACGCGGGGGCGGTGCGTGACGTCGCTGCGTCACTCTCGGAGGGGCTGCGCGTACACGTCGAGGATGTGCGTAAGCGCGTCCCGGGTGCGCAGCTCGTCATCCAGGTGGACGAACCCGTGCTGCCCGGAGTACTTAAGGGCACCGTCCGGACGGCTAGTGGGTTCGGGACGCTGCGTGTCGTCGAGGAGAGCGTGGCGCGGGATGTGCTGCGTACAGTCATCGATGGCGCGCGGAGCGGAGGCGCGGCGGTCATCGTGCACTGCTGCGCGCCTGACGTACCGTTCGGTACGTTGCGCGACGCTGGCGCGGAGGGCATCTCCTTCGATCTCTCGCTGCTCTCCGAGCGCCACGATGACACGCTCGGTGAGCTGATCGAAGGCGGAACGCTGCTGTTCGCGGGGGTTGTGCCGTCGACGGACCCCGGTCGGGCGCCAGCCGTCTCGAGCCTGGTGGATCGGGTCGTCGCCTTGCGGCGCTTAGGGTTCCGCCGCAGCGAATCGCGGAAAGTGTGATCGTCACACCGTCGTGCGGACTCGCCGGGGCGTCCCCGGCTTGGGCCCGACGTGCCCTGAAGCTGTCACAGGACACCGCTCGCGCTCTGGAAGAGCTTGACTAGCTTTGTGGGTGGTGGCCGCTACCTTGGAGGTCAGCGACGACAAGAGGGCGACGAAGAGGGGACGGACGGGATGGCTGGCGAACCTGCTGGCGAGCCGGTGGGCTCGGACCCGCTCAGCGCGGCGCGCGCCAGGCACGCCGACCTCGCCGAGCAGGTCGAGGAGCACCGCTTCCGCTACCACGTGGCGGACGCGCCGACCATCTCCGACGGCGAGTACGACGCGCTGATGCGCGAGCTCGACGCGATCGAGAACGAGCATCCGGAGCTGCGCACCCCCGACTCGCCGACGCAGAAAGTCGGCGGCGCGGTCTCCCACCGACTTCACCTCCGTGCCGCACATCGAGCGGATGCTCTCGCTGGCCAACGCCTTCGACTTCGCCGAGCTCGAGGCCTGGCACGACCGGGTGGTCAAGGAGGTCGGCAAGACCCCGGCCTACCTGTGCGAGCTGAAGGTGGACGGCCTGGCGATCGCGCTGGTCTACGAGCGCGGCCGGCTCGTGCGCGGCGTGACGCGTGGCGATGGACGCATCGGCGAGGACGTGACCCCCAACGTGCGCACGATTAAGGGCGTCCCGCACCGCCTTACCGGCAGCGACGAGCACCCGGTGCCCGAACTGGTCGAGGTACGCGGCGAGATCTACTTCCCGGCCGCACAGTTCGACGACTTCAACGCGGCCATACAGGAGTCCGAAGGCCGTACCTTCGCCAACCCGCGCAACGCCGCCGCCGGCTCGCTGCGACAGAAGGACCCGAAGGTCACCGCGCAGCGTCCGTTGCGGATGGTCGTGCACGGCATGGGCGCGCGCCGCGGCTTCACGATCGACTCGCAGTCGCACGCGTACGAGCTGCTGCACGCCTGGGGCCTGCCGACGTCCGACCGGGTACGGGTCGTCTCGACGCTCGACGAGGTCAAGGAGTACATCGAGTACTACGGGAAGCACCGGCACGACGTCGAGCACGAGATCGACGGCGTCGTGGTCAAGGTGGACGACCTCGCGTTGCAGGGCCGTCTCGGCGCGACGTCCAAGGATCCGCGTTGGGCCATCGCCTTCAAGTACCCGCCGGAGGAGGTGACCACCAAGCTGCTCGACATCAAGGTGCAGGTCGGGCGCACGGGCCGCGTCACTCCGTACGCGGTCATGGAGCCGGTGAAGGTCGCCGGCTCGACGGTCGCGTTCGCCACGCTGCACAACCAGGAAGTCGTTAAGCACAAGGGCGTGCTGATCGGCGACACGGTCATCCTGCGCAAGGCCGGCGACGTCATCCCGGAGATCGTCGGCCCGGTCGTCGACCTGCGCGACGGCAGCGAGCACGAGTTCGCCATGCCGGAGAACTGCCCGGACTGTGGCACGAAGATCGCCGCCCAGAAAGAGGGCGAGATCGACCTGCGCTGCCCCAACGCGCGCTACTGCCCCGGGCAGATAAGAGAACGCCTCAACTACCTGGCCGGCCGCAGCGCGTTGGACATCGAAGCGCTCGGATACGAAGCCGCAGTCGCGCTTACGCAGCCGGACGACGGTGAACCGCCGCTACGCGACGAGGGCGACCTGTTCGACCTGACGCTGGAGAAGCTGGCCGCACCGCGCATGTACCAGCAGGCGCGCGGTAAGGACGCCAAGGAAGGCGACCGCGAGCTGGTCCCGTACTTCTACACGAAGCCGAGCGAGAAGAAACCCTCTGTTCCGACCAAGACGACCGAGCAGCTGGTCGAGCAGCTTGAGCAGGCCAAGACCACGCGCGAGTTGTGGCGCTACCTCGTCGCGCTCTCCATCCGGCACGTCGGCCCGAGTGCCGCTCGGGAGATCGCGCGTGAGCTGCGCTCGCTGGAGCGCTTCGCCGAGGCCTCGGCCGAGGAACTGGCCGCGATCGAGGGTGTCGGGCCGACGATCGTGCAGTCGATCGTCGAGTGGTTCGCAGTGGACTGGCACCGCGAGATCGTCGATCGCTGGCTGGCCGCCGGCGTCTCGCCGACGGTCCCGGCCGAGACCGGCCCGAGGCTACTGACCGGGCTCACCATGGTCATCACCGGGACGCTGACCGGCTTCACCCGAGACGGCGCCAAGGAGGCCGCGCAGGCCGCCGGGGCGAAGGTGGCCGGCTCGGTGTCGAAGAAGACCTCGTATGTGGTCGTCGGCGAGAACCCGGGATCGAAGGCTGACAAAGCGGTCGAACTCGGTGTCACGGTCCTCGACGAGGACGGCTTCCGTCG
Source organism: uncultured Actinomycetota bacterium (assembly GCA_963714445.1). Lineage (GTDB taxonomy): Bacteria > Actinomycetota > Actinomycetes > Streptomycetales > Catenulisporaceae > Actinocrinis. Next base: position 5,703 of record CAVQPP010000025.1, on the reverse strand, counting down.
GCTGCTCGAGGAGGGCCCGTCCGCGCCGGCACAGGACGACGCCGAGGGCGACGCCGAAGAGGGCACCGTGGATGCTCAAGGGAACTCTAAAGTAGAGTGAACGCCGTCCTCGGGGCGGAGGATCACGGCTCGGCGGATGACCTGTCAGGTAAGGTGTCCGCGCTATAGGGTTCCCCGTAGCGGGCGGCGTAATCCTGCCAATATCAATTGGGCCTGTTTGAGTCACGACCCGCGCAAGCCCTCGCACGAGTACGAGCCTTGCGAATAACCTGGGTCGGTCGGAACCGGTCAACGCTGCCCGGGACTGCGGCCGGGCTGACCCCTGCCCCGGGCGCACAGCGGCGACAGGGCTGCTTGAGAGACCAGGGCGAGGGCGGATGGCGGAGGCGGTGAACCGGACCGACGCGTTCGCGCGCCCGCTCGCCTTCCGCGGTTACCTCGCGGCGATCAACGTCGCGGGCGCGTCCGTGATCGGCTACGCCGCCGCGCGAGTGATCCGGGACATCGACGTCGGCCACCTTCGTGGCTCCGGAGCGGTCTGGCTGCTCGGCTTCCTGGTCGTCGTCGGCGAGCTGCGCCCCATGCTGGCCCGGCACGAACACGACGGCTCGTCCACCGCCGTCGCCTTCTCGCTCGCGATGATCAGCCTGTCCGGCTGGCACGCCGCGGTGATCGCCCAGGCCGCCGCCGTGGTCATCGTCGGTGCGGCCAACCAGCACACCTGGTGGCGCACCACTTTCAACATCACGCAGTACTCGGTCTCGCTCGCGCTCGGCGGCGTCGCCTTCGGGCTCTTCTTCCGACATCCGATCGATTTCGGCGCCCCACTCGGCTGGCGCCTCGCCCTCGCGCTGGTCGTCGCGGGCATCGTGTACTCGATCGCGAACCACCTGTTCGTCTGGGGCGCGCTCGCGCTTTCGCGCGGCGTGCCGCTGGTCGAGCTGATCCGGCGTGAGGGTCCGCACCAGGTACGCGCTACCGGTGCGATGATCGTGCTGGCGCCGCTTGTCGCGTCGGTCGCGCTGAGCGATCCATGGCTGCTCCCGCTCTTCGTCCCGGTGCTGCTCATAGTGCACGGCAATGCCGAGGCCGGCCGCGAGCGCGAGTGGGAGTCCAACCACGACGAGCTGACCGAGCTGCCGAACCGCAAGCTGCTGCGCCGCCACGGCGAGCAGGCCTTGGCCGAGGCCGCGCGCACCGGCCGGCAGGTCGGCCTGCTGCTGCTCGACCTGGACCGGTTCAAGGAAGTCAACGACACCCTTGGCCACCTGACGGGCGATCAGCTGCTGCGCGTGGTGGCCACCCGGCTGGTCTGTGCGGTCGGCGCCGAGGACACCGTGGCCCGCCTCGGCGGCGATGAGTTCGCGGTGCTGCTGCCCAACGTGGCCGACGAGACCGAGGCGGTCGAGGTCGCGCAGCGGCTGGCTGACACGTTCTCAGATCCGTTCCCGCTCGGCGGGATCACGCTCGACCTCGAGGTCTCGGTCGGCGTCGCGCTCTACCCGGACCACGCCGAGGAGTTCGAGCAACTGCTGCAGCGCGCCGACGTCGCGATGTACCTGGCGAAGAAGTCCCGCTCGGTCGTCGCGAGGTACGAGGCCGGTCGCGACCGCAACACCCCCGACCGGCTCGCGCTTCTCGGCGACCTGCGCCGTGCGCTGGAGGCCGGCGAGGTGCAGCTGCACTACCAGCCGAAGGTGGCTTTCGCGACCGGGCAGGTGGTCGGCTTCGAGGGCCTGGTGCGCTGGCACCACGCGACGCGCGGCGCGGTGAACCCGGAGGAGTTCGTCGAGCTGGCCGAGCAGACCGGCCTGATGCCGAAGCTGACCGAATACGTCGTCGATCAGGCGCTGGCGCAGACCGCGCGCTGGTGGCGCTCCGGGCTCGCGGTGCCGGTCGCGGTCAACGTCTCGATGCGCGACATCCACTGGCCCGGCTTCGTCAACGTGATCCAGCAGGGCCTGCTCAAGCATGGCGTGCCACCGACCGCGCTCCAACTGGAGATCACCGAACGCGTGCTGCTCGAAGACCCGCAGCGCGCCGCCGCCACCCTCGGCGGCCTGGAAGCGCTCGGCGTCCGGCTCTCGCTCGACGACTTCGGCACCGGCTACTCCTCGCTGGTCCTTCTGCGCAAGATCCCGGTCAACGAGATCAAGATCGACAAGTCGTTCGTGGCCCGCCTCGCGCACGATCCGGAGGACGCGGCCATCGTGCGTTCCACCGTCGATCTAGCCCATTCGCTTGGACTACACGTAGTAGCGGAGGGCGTCGAGGACGACGTTACGTGGGATCGCTTGGCTGCCCTCGGCTGCGACGCGGCGCAAGGCTGGCTGCTGGCAAAGGCACTGCCCGCGTCGGAGGCCACTCGATGGTTGAACGGCCGCTCCGCCGGGCCGGAGCGTGAGTCCTACCTCGTGCGCTGAGAAGCGGCAACCTGGCGCCGAAGTTATCCACAGCCCGGGAAATCGGGGCCGGGTCGAGCCGCGAAGCCAGATAGGCTTGAAGCACTGCTTTAAGTCGAGCCTAGGAAGGCCCCGGATGCCCTCGATCACCCGCGAGGAGGTGGCACACCTCGCCAAGCTCTCCCGCATGGAACTCAGTGACGCCGAACTCGATCACTTCGCCGGCCAGCTCGACGCGATCGTCGGCGCCGTGGCGCGGGTCGGCGAGTTGCCGACCGAGGACGTGCCGCCCACTTCGCACCCGCAGCCGCTGACCAACATCTTTCGCGCGGACGTAGTGCGGCCTGCCGGCACGCCGATCCTCGACCGCGCCGAGGTGCTCGCCCAGGCGCCCGCCGCCGAGGACGACCGGTTCCGGGTCCCGCGCATCCTCGGGGAGGACTAGCCGTGTCTGACCACGCTGCTTCCGGCTCAGCCATCGAAGTCACCCGGCGTACCGCCGCCGACCTGGCCGCCGCGATCGCCTCCGGCGAGCTGTCCTCCGTCGAGGTCACCCGCGCGCACCTCGACCGCATCGCCAAGGTCGACGACAAGGTCAACGCCTTCCTGCACATCGACACCGAGGGCGCACTCGCCGCCGCGGCGGCCGTGGACGCCAAGCGCGCCAGCGGCGAAAAGCTCGGCCCGCTGGCCGGCGTGCCGCTCGCGCTCAAGGACGTCTTCACGACGCACAACATCCCGACCACCTGCGGCTCGAAGATCCTCGAGGGCTGGCTGCCGCCCTACGACGCCACGGTCACTCGCAAGCTGCGCGAAGCCGACGTGGTGATCCTCGGCAAGACCAACATGGACGAGTTCGCGATGGGCTCCTCCACCGAGAACTCCGCCTACGGCCCGACCCACAACCCGTGGGACCTTGACCGCATCCCCGGCGGCTCCGGCGGGGGCTCGGCCGCCAGCCTCGCCGCGTTCGAGGCGCCGCTCGCGATCGGTACCGACACGGGCGGCTCGATCCGCCAGCCCGGCGCGGTCACCGGCACCGTCGGGGTCAAGCCGACGTATGGCGCCGTATCCCGCTACGGCCTGGTTGCCTTCTCGTCCTCGCTCGACCAAGGCGGACCGTGCGCGCGTACCGTCCTCGACGCGGCGCTCCTGCACGAGGCGATCGCCGGTTACGACCCGCTCGACTCCACGTCCATCAACGCACCGGTACCGCAGGTCGTCGAGGCCGCGCGTCGCGGTGCGACGGAGGGCGTCAAGGGCGTACGTATCGGCGTGGTCAAGCAATTCGACGGCGAGGGTTACGCACCGGGCGTCCGGCAGCGCTTCCACGAGTCCGTAGAGCTGCTGCGTGAACTCGGCGCCGAAGTCATCGAGATCGACGCCCCCGCCTTCGACTACGCGCTGCCCGCCTACTACCTGATCGCGCCGAGCGAGTGCTCCTCGAACCTAGCCCGGTTCGACGCGATGCGTTACGGCCTACGCGTCGGCGACGACGGCAGCCACAGCGCCGAGGAGGTCACCGCGCTCACCCGCGAGGCCGGGTTCGGCCCCGAGGTCAAGCGCCGGATCATGCTCGGCACGTACGCGCTCTCTTCCGGCTACTACGACGCGTACTACGGCCAAGCGCAGAAGGTGCGGACCCTGATCATCCGCGACTTCGAGGCCGCATTCGAGCGCGCCGACGTGCTGGTCTCGCCGACCACGCCGACCACCGCGTTCAAGATCGGCGAGCGCGCCGACGACCCGATGGCGATGTACCTGGCCGACCTGTGCACCGTCCCGACCAACCTGGCCGGGAACGCGGGCATGTCCGTGCCCTGCGGTCTCGCGCCGGAGGACGGGCTGCCGGTCGGCTTCCAGATCCTGGCGCCCGCGCTCGCGGACGACCGGCTCTACCGGGTCGGCGCGGCGCTGGAGGTAGCACTGAACGACAAATGGGGGCACCCGATCCTGGAGGAGGTCCCGGCGCTGTGAGCAAGAAGCAGAAGCAGGAGAAGCAGGACAAGCCGATCGTCAAGGTGCCCAGGGGCAAGATCGGCCGCGCGGTGTTCGCCGGCTCCCAGGTCGCCGGCGCCATTTCAGCCGTGCGCGCGATCCGCGCCGCCCGCGAGAAGAGCGACAGGCTCGCGCTGCTGCACGGCGCGCTGAGCGCCGCGACGCTCATCGTGACCGTACTGATCGCCGCGCGCACCATGCGCGCCGACGCCGAGAAGACCACCGACCCTGAGTCGGCCGAGCCGCTGCTGCTCGCCGTCGCCGACCGGTAGTACGAAATGGACGCGCTGACGCGATGACTGTCACGACTGAGGAACTGCTCGGCTTCGACGAGGCGCTGGAGCGGTACGAGCCGGTGATGGGCCTTGAGGTCCACGTCGAGCTGGGCACGAAGACGAAGATGTTCTGCTCCTGCCCGACCGTCTTCGGGGCCGAGCCGAACACGCAGGTCTGCCCGACGTGTCTGGGCCTGCCCGGCGCGCTGCCGGTGGTCAACGGCACCGCGGTGGAGTGGGCGATCCGCATCGGCTTGGCGCTGAACTGCGAGATCGCCGAGTGGTGCCGGTTCGCCCGGAAGAACTACTTCTACCCGGACATGCCGAAGAACTTCCAGACCTCCCAGTACGACGAGCCGATCTCCTACAACGGGCACCTGGACATCGAGGTCGAGGGCGAGACGTACCGCATCGGCATCGAGCGCGCCCACATGGAGGAGGACACCGGCAAGTCCACCCACGTGGGCGGCGCGACCGGCCGGATCCATGGCGCGGAGTACTCGCTGGTCGACTACAACCGGGCCGGCATCCCGCTGATCGAGATCGTCACCAAGCCGATCGAGGTGCCCGGTCACCTGGCCCCGGCGATCGCCCGCGCGTACGTGACCGAGCTGCGCGACCTGATCAGGGCTCTGGAAGTGTCTGAGGCGCGGATGGAACGCGGCCAGATGCGCTGCGACGTGAACCTCTCGCTGCGGCCCAAGGGCCAGACCAAGTTCGGCACCCGCTCGGAGACGAAGAACGTCAACTCGCTGCGTTCGGTGGAGCGCGCGGCCCGCTTCGAGATTCAGCGGCACGCCGCCGTGCTGTCTTCCGGCGGCAAGATCGTGCAGGAGACTCGGCACTTCCACGAGAACAACGGCACCACCACCTCCGGCCGGATCAAGGAAGAGGCGGAGGACTACCGCTACTTCCCCGAGCCGGACCTGGTGCCGGTCGCGCCGTCGCGCGAGTGGGTCGAGGAGTTGCGTGGCACGCTGCCGCAGTCCCCGGCCGCGCGCCGTCGGCGCCTGGCCGCCGACTGGTTC